>NZ_JAVVLT010000118.1:0-116873 GCF_036224885.1 Marinobacter sp. OP 3.4 | reverse complement strand
GTGGGTCAAAATTAATGGCCAGTAGTGGGTCATTTTAATTGGCCACTAACAGTAGCCTCCCGTTACGTCACCCCTGAATTCAAGGAAGCCTCTCTCCGCACGCGGACTGCTCGCCTACAGCGATCTGTAATATGGTTCTGATTGGCGCCGTATCGGTATTCTTGGGGTGGTTGCTGTACTTTGCCTGCCTGAAGGCAATGAGGGCTGGCTCAGTCAACATTAACTGGGTTCTGTGGTCCCGAGGTGTCGCCGCCTGCAGCCTACTGTTGGCCAACGGCGCCATGTTCTTCGTTCAATTACCGCAAGGGGAACCGAATTGGCTGACCACCTTTATCCTGTGGCCCATTTTCGCCCTGCCCTTGGATGCCGGCTACCGGTCTGTACGTTCCCGGCTAAACGCATCACCAGAGGCAAACCAGAATGAGGAATAACACATTCAGGCTTATCGGTCTGGTAGCCGCGCTGTCAGGCCCAGCCACCGCTCAGTCCAGTGACCTGCCCTACCCCCGAACTGATCAACGCCCACGGCGAATCCTATGTCAGTCTGCAACTGTGCTCAAACACCTATCAGGACTACCTTACGGGCTGACCTGATGATCTGGGAGCCGGTGGTCATTGCCCAGGTAGCGGACGGAATCCCGGAGCTGTCCGGCGGCTACGCTGCCCGATATGAGCCACGGGGCGGCAATGAATACAATTAGGTAAACATTCGAGGGAATCATATTGCGCTGGTGCCTGCCGGTCGCAGTGGTTCTGCCTAGCGGATAGGCGGTTAACCGGCACTGTCAAGTGCAACTTCTCAGCGGCTTATCCTAAGCGTCATTTATATGTAAAGACGGCTATCGGCTCCCGGCTGGAGCCGTATCCGTACTGATCGAACCGCACCAGTCGAAAACTGGACAGGCTTTGACCGGGCTCAGAGTAGATTCCACGAACGAGGATGGTAAGAGCTCTCATCCCTCTGGTAAGCCACACTTGTGGAAACCCAGCCCGACAGATATTGCCAGAACATCCTTGGATTTCTAGCTCTGAGTGGATCAAGCTCTTACCGTACTTATCCAACCGATCATTGGCGGCCTTCGCACCTTTAGTTTGAGCTAGAACGTACAAGTCTAAAAAGTCGGGGCCGAGCTTCTCCAGTTTGCGCTGGCGGCGCTCTTGCTTTTCCCTTTCTCGAGCTTGTCTTTGTGTTTCTTGCTTAGCCAAATACTCCCTACGCTTGACTTCGCCATTACGCTCGATCAGTTCCAGTTCATCCAGACAGGCGTCCCATGTATCCCTCGTCGCATTTGTTATCCCCCAAGGTATATCCCGGCGGCCTTTATAAATGCTTTCGAGAATTATTGCGCAATTAGGCGGGTTACGGCGGGAAAGCCCAGTATCTTTATAGGCCTCTGAAATACGACGGTCTATATCATCCGTGCTGACGCCCTGCAGCTCGTAAGATCCATAGTGAACGCACCCAGTAACGGTAATGAGGGCGACTGCCAGGAGAGCAGAGATTTTTAATAGCATGGCAGCACCTTTGTTATCTGAACCGTCAATCAAGACTACAGGCTGGAGCAGCATGGCGTAAAGGTTGGATAACGAGCGTGGGATGGTGCCGATCTCTCCCAGCTGTCCCACCATTTCCGGCAAATGGCGCAACTGCTAGACAATGTACTACCTGCATGTTCATGAGGGCAAAATTTTTCGGGAGGGTTAACCTAAAGTTTGACCGCACCGGTTTCAGCTGTGTCTACTTATTTCCGAAAACATCTTCGAAGGTTCGTTCCTTCAGATGGGAGCGCTCATCAGATGTAACTAAGCCGCTTTATTGAAGTTTCTTGAGCATTCCATGCCTCAAAGTCATGGAATAGGTTCAACCCGATAACATTGCCTAGCATGGGGTCAGGTCACAATGTTGGCGTACCAGAGACATGACTATAACAATTTTCTATTGCCGGTCGGTCATTTTCGCTAATGAGAGGCGACAAAACGGGGAACAGGCTCTCAATGGTCAACGTCCTTGGTTCGACGGCGAAATTCCCAAGGTGCTCTGAGCCAAACGCTCAAGCCACTTATGGAACTGATCGACATTCAGACCAGCAACGAATGCGATGAAGTAGTGCCCCCAGAGAGTCTGATGCTGCCCAGCACTATTACCAGCGTCCAAAAGCACCAAACCGCCTTGAACCAGAACGAAAGCAGCCAACGCACTCAAAGCAGCTGCAAAAGGGCGAATTAGATGCCAGATGATCCAAGTGTTGTCCCAGTTTTGATAGACGCACCCATGGCGATAGAGGGCCCTGAGACAATAAAATGTCCCTCCAAAAACACCAAATAATGCAAAGCGAAGAGCCAGCTCCTTGCCCCCTATACCTGTCTCCCATTCCAAGATCCATGCTAGATAGAGACAAGCAGATACGATCGACAACTGGTAAATCGTGCATATCGCTATACCTAAATAGCTTGCGACTGATAAGCCACGCTCTACGTGGTTTTCTTGTTCCTCAGATTCATTCACCTAAAACCTCCAAACCATCTGCACCATATACGATCATAACAGGGAACGGTAAGCCAAGGTTTTGACTAAGATCGCTGAAGGTTTCTTGGTCGGTACTTGAAGGTCGAGACGCTCCAATATGACTATGCCAGGTTCCAATCACACGCAGCGTACCTGCGGTCCGCTCCAGGGTGCCTTCATCGACTTCTTGTAGATATGGGTAATCAATTTGAAACAGGCTTGGACTCGCTTGTGCACATGCGGGCGGTTCAACGAGCCCCGTTACATGAACCGTTTGAAGAAGAGGATCATAGCGTCCGATGATTGCTCCTCCAGTTTCATTTTGACCAGCGGACGCTCGGCAGTGTTTCATTTGATTGACAACAGAATCTAGGACACGAACTTCCCAGGTCAGCCCGTTGTGTCTGCAAGAGCGGGAGTGGGTCTTCCCAAGTTGAGTGGATGTCCAGGTTAGGTTCCCTGAATAGGGATCTCGCAAACAATACGCTGCAAGTCCCTTGTCGTCATCATAAGGCCAAGCTTGCAATGTTTTATCTAACCGCTCTGTGATCGCTGAAACCTGCAAGTTCAATTTAGGGTCCGATACCACGGTCGTTACTGAAGAGCACCCGGGGCCTACGATCATCCGGCTATGTTCGTTCTCGGCAAAAAGCAACCTCCCTATCGCTCTGTTTTGGCAAGCTTGCTGATAAAGCCAAGCTTCGAGATCATCGACACGAACGCCGCGAGTCTGATCTCTGGGCTCAGCAGAAAGAAACGCCAACTCCGCCTCAGCATAGAGTCCAATTTGATAAAGTTGGGCATCAAATGCAAGCTCCCGAAGATTTGCCGCGACGGCAGCTGACCCGGTCGATTCTATGATTGCGTCTGCTGCTCCAGGCAGAGTAAAAGAAGGTGAACTTGCGTCATCCGCACTGATAGTGCACTCAACAGAAAGCGTAGACTCAATGGCACTCTTCATGTAGACGACTTTGGGAAACCCGAGATTGCTAGCTGGATCGGCAATCGCGTGTCGGGATAAGTTGTGTGCGCGAAAAAACGAGTTATCTGTTAAATGGAAGCCGTAATTACCTGTCCTGGCGAGAGAAAGAGCGACCTTGGAACCAACGCTACCCACGCCGATAAAGTGTAGTGACATATGCTTCCGTTGGCCCCGGTGTGAAACCCTCTGAAGCAGTTCAGGGTTTGCGGCCTCCATATACTGTAATGGCGATACCTTTGCTTTGGGCGACTCGTTAATGGTGAGCACACAATCAAACGGCAGGATCTCAAAGCAATGGTTACACCCGATGAGATTCATCGGCCGCTTAACCACGACGATCAAAATGAGCCAATCTAGCCCATTCGATCCCTGATCATTGACCAGTTTTTGAAGCTTGGCCAGATCCTCACCGCAGATTCCAAGGTGTTCAAGAAGGAGATATAGATCCTCACGTTTACGAACATCGATATGCTGAAACCTCTTGGACTCTTGGCCAGCTGGCGCCCTAACGACAATCGCTGGAGTCTTGGTATATTCGAGAGGTCTCTTACAGAGTTTCTGGGCATAAACAAAACGCCCATCCAGGGTTTCTCTTTGGCACCAAACTACTGAGTATGCGGGTTTAGTGGGCGCAGCTAAGGCGGCTTCTCTTATCCCTTGAAGAAAACTTCCTTTCTCATCAAGAAAGCTGCCAGCTATATTCTGAAATAGGATCGGCTCCCATCCTTGAGAGGGGTCCATCAACGTTCCTTGGGCTGCTCTATCAAGCCAAGCCTGAAGGTTTCTCAGGACCCCAGAAATGCCCTCCTGAAACATAAGATCCGTCATACCCACTTCTGCAATGCAGGGACAAACTGGTTCGCCAGGGGAGCCAGGATAGATGTGGGGCACGAATTCTCGAGGGAAATCACTCCGTAGTGTGATGCTAGGCGATTGAAGAGGGAAAGCAAAAGGTATGAGAAATTGCACCGGCTCAAGACTTTTGATGCCTATCTCCGATTGGCCAACCTCCACATCGCGACTTGAGAGCTGAACCCTCCAACTCACATCAAGAACTAGTTCGTTTTCTCTTTCCGTAACTTGATGGTCTGCTGAGCGTTGATGTTGAAGAATGGCTGCAACCAGCGTCTGAATATGCTGAGGCGCCTTTCCGCTACCCTCGTCAACCATGACGTATTGGCTTACCACTATCTGCTATTGCTGAGGCCGACGCAGAAGAGACCACAGCTGCCACTCCCGACATCCCGAGATTGAATTTCTTTACTTCTGGAGGGCTCGTATCTGATCCAGTGTCAGCTAGGCAAATAAATCTATCGGCACTCCCGATAACATCTACATATTCTCTCTTCGCCCTAGCACTAGGAGGATCAGCGTCATTGCTTTTAATCTTCTTGCTACTGGCAATAACATAGGCGCCCGGCTCACAATGGGAAAGGGCCCGCTTCGCCTCTTGCAATACACGCGGTCTGTCGCAGGTGCTGCTTGAATCTTGACTCAGAGTTCTCCAGGAACAGTGATGCGGTGCCAGGAGCAGGTCATACGTCAATTCTCCATCGGAGTACTCGCGATCTACGTGCCTCCAGATGTGAGCACTCGCGTCCCCTCCCATCAGTAACTTACTGCCATTTATCGTCCAACGAATGATGACACTAGAATCGTTTTTCGATTCCTGGTTCTCCTCATCGAAAATCGAATCCCCGAAGGGGCCGAGTATCAGAGCTTCCGCAGTCCCCATATAATGGGTTTGACCTCTATGGAGAACCATCCCATCCAGGTCCCAGCGTTCTTTCTTACTGTCATCATGCTCAACTACACCAACCGTCTTGAGGCGGTTGCCGTCGAGGAAATGTCGATCCTCAGCCTCAAACAGGTTACGACGTCGCTTAAGCTCGCTCCTCAAAGAGACAGCACTTTCAGATAATCTATGATCCTTAGAAATTCGTCGGGTACAGATCTCAGAGAACCAGATTTCCTTAGCCAGGATAAGCTCGTATTCGTCTTCGCCATCTGAGAACTTGTAATCTTCAGGATCCCCGGAAAAAAAGTGGTGGTGAAAACCTGCAACATGATCGTTATCAGGATGAGTGATCACCAGAAGGTCCACGTAAGGAATTCCGTGCCAATCTTTCGGCAAGTGGGAGTGGAGCTCCTTTAGCACGTCACACCGGTTTGGCTCCCCATTTCCGTTGATTTTGAGATCGACCAGAATGGTTTTCCCCCCGGCTCCTTTCGGTCCGACCTGAATCAAGCTCATATCCCCATCACCAACCGGAAAAAACACGATCTGATTGCTGTCAGCCACAACGCCTCCAAACACTATATTTAGTGATCGAAAAACCCATTAAATACACTATATAGAATCCAGGCATACGTGTAAAGTTATGTAACGCGTCGCTCATACCACCGTATTAGAAAGGAGTGCACAAGCTGCAGTGCTTCTAGGCTCGCTCACCAGTGAGTTACAATAACACTAATTACATTGCTAATGTATATAACCTGCCTACTATCGCTTTCGTAAAATAATGCCGTAAATTAGCAGTTTGTGTAAAAAACGATATCGGTATAGGGAAGCGGAGTGAGAACGAGTATCTGAAGGGTCTGAGGACGTTTTCAGGTCCGGTTACCCGCTTCTGGAAAATACGGTCGCGCGCCAATAGCGGGTTAGCGCTCGCCTTCCAGGGGCATCCCGCGCTGTATTAGTACTAGGACGCGACCAGTGGTGTCGGGTTTATGATGAATGCTATGAAACATGCGATTGACTATGACCTGACGAGAAACCATGTTCCTGAAACACTACGATGAGCTCTATCGGCAAATTGATCGAGTATTTGATGGGGCAACATGAACTTAACATGACTGGTTCGGTTCTCCTTAGAGCATAACTGCCAAATATCAGACGACCGACGGAGACAGTTCGAACACAAGGTTCCTCAAGAAGTTTTTGAGCATTGGAGCAAGCGTACTAAGCAGTGATGAGCAATCGAGCGGAAGAGTAATAGGTAGCTAACAACCATAGGCGCCCGATAGCGCTATCGGTCCACGTGTAGTGGTTCAATGATTCTGGACACCAACGTAGATCGTAACTTCTACTACAGTTTGGCCAACGCGGCAAACTATAGCCCAATGAACATGCATCCTTGCGAGCGGTTAGATGTGGTGCTCCGGGCCGGACTCGAACCGGCACGACCTAACGGTCAACGGATTTTAAATCCGTAGTGTCTACCAATTTCACCACCGGAGCTTTTAACTCATCTGATGCACCAGCGATGCATCAAATTTTTTGAACGTTATATTCAGTTGTTTTTAAATCGCTTTCCTGAGACACCGAAAATATTCTAAGTCTCCAGTGTCTACCAATTTCACCACCCGGGCAGGGGGAGCAATCGTGGAGGGCCGGATTGTATAAGGCCCTGGCCGTCAACGCAATTCCGGGGCGGTGGCGCTGGACTGGCCGGTGGGGCCACTCACCTTACCCTCCTCCGGGCGGACATTCCGCCACGATCTTGCGGTATATCAACCCCTGCGACATTCCGTCCCATTGGGATTGAGCTATGGTTGGGTTAGCATCGTAAGCATCTGCCGGTACAACAAGAACTGCACAATCAACGGGCGGTTTGCTTGGGTGGAGGTTCTCTTCCCTCATTACTGTGGTTACCGGAGGTTCCAATGGAGCTCGATCCCCTGTTGCTATCGCGAATCCAGTTCGCGTTCGTGGTCTCCTTCCACGCAATCTTTCCCGTGTTTACCATCGGCCTGGCGTCGTTCATCGCCACCCTCGAGGCCCTGGCCTTCAAGACGGAGAACCCGGTCTGGACGCGACTGTCCGCCTTCTGGACCAAGGTGTTTGCCGTGGTGTTCGGCATGGGGGTGGTGTCCGGCATCGTGATGTCGTTCCAGTTCGGCACCAACTGGTCGAACTTCGCCCAGGCCACCGCCAACTTCATGGGCCCCATGCTCAGTTATGAGGTGGTGACGGCCTTCTTCCTGGAGGCGGCGTTCCTGGGGGTCTTGCTGTTCGGGCGTGACAAGGTGCCGCCGGGTGTCCACCTGCTGGCCGCGATCATGGTGGCGCTGGGCACGTTCATCTCCTCTTTCTGGATCCTGTCGGCCAACAGCTGGATGCACACGCCGCAGGGGGTGGAGTTCCGGGACGGAGTGTTCCACGTGCTGTCCTGGTCCGAGGCCATCTTTAACCCGTCCTTCCCCTACCGGTTCGCCCATATGGTGGTGGCGTCGTTCCTGACCGGCAGTTTTGTGGTGGCCGGGGTCAGTGCCTGGTACCTGCTGCGGGGGCGTGAGGTGGAAACCAATCGCAAGGCGCTGTCCATGTGCCTGTGGTTCCTGCTGCTGGTGGCGCCGCTGCAAGCGGTGATCGGTGATTTCCATGGCCTGAACACCCTGGACCACCAGCCGGTCAAGGTGGCCGCCATGGAGGGTAACTGGGAGACGGATACCAACGTTCCCCTGTTGCTGTTCGCCCTGCCCGACCAGGACAGCCAGACCAACCATTTCGAGGTCGGCATTCCCGGCATGGCCAGCCTGATCCTGAAGCATGACGTCCAGGGTGAGGTTCCCGGCCTGGAGATGGCTCCGCCGGAAGAGCAGCCGCCGGTGGCCCTGGTGTTCTGGAGTTTCCGGGTGATGGTCGGGCTTGGTGTGCTGATGATCGCCTTTGCCCTGGCCGGACTGTTCCTGCGCCCTGGCGGTCGTTACGCCACCAACCGCTGGTTCCTGAACGGGTTGCGTCTGATGTCATTTACCCCGTTTGTGGCGGTACTGGCGGGATGGTTCGTCACCGAGATCGGACGGTCGCCCTGGCTGGTGTACGGCATGATGACCCATGCCGAGGGCCTGACACCGTCCCTCACCGGCGGCATGGCACTGTTCACCCTGATTGGCTACATCGTGGTCTATGCCCTGGTGTTCTCCGCCGGCGTCTACTACCTGATGCGGGTACTCCACGACGGCATGGAGGCGAAGGATGACCACTATGAATCCGATCATCCCAAGCGACCACTGTCCGCCGCCCATGTGCCATTCGAGTTCAACGAGGACGTCGTCCGCCAGGGGGGATACTGATATGGAACTGTTCGATCTGGCCCTGATCTGGGCCTTTATCATCGGCTTTGGCGTGATCATGTACGTGCTGATGGACGGCTTCGACCTGGGCGTGGGCATCCTGTTTCCCTTCGCCCCGGACGAGGACGCCCGGGATGTGATGATGAATTCCGTGGCCCCGGTGTGGGACGGCAACGAGACCTGGCTGGTGCTGGGTGGCGCCGGCCTGCTGGCGGCCTTCCCCATGGTGTATTCGATCCTGCTGCCGGCACTCTACATCGGGGTGTTCCTGATGCTGGCGGGGCTGATCTTCCGGGGCGTGGCCTTCGAGTTCCGCTTCAAGGCCAAGACCTCCCGTTACCTGTGGAACTGGGCCTTTGCCGGCGGCTCCACCGTGGCCGCCTTCGCCCAGGGCGTGGTGGTGGGCGCCTATATCGAGGGCTTCGAGACCGCCAACGGTGTCTATGTGGGCGGTGCCCTGGACTGGCTGACGCCCTTCAGCGTGCTGACCGGTCTCGGGCTGCTGGCGGGTTACAGCCTGCTCGGGGCCACCTGGCTGGTGCTGAAGACCGAGGGTTACATCCAGCAGTGGGCCCGCAGGCTGGTAACACCCCTGCTGATTGCGGTGCTGGCGGTGTTTGCCATCATCAGCATCTGGACGCCCTTTGTGGATGCGTTTGTCCGTGACCGCTGGTTCAACAACCTGACGCTGATCTGGATCTTCCCGGCCCTGGGGCTGGCGTGTGCCTACCTGATCTTCCGCGCCACCCGGCGCCACCAGGACGGCATGCCCTTCGTGGCCACCATGGGCCTGTTCATCTTCACCTACCTGGGGCTGATCGTCAGCAAGTGGCCCTACGTGGTGCCGCCGGACTACACCCTGTGGGATGCCTCCTCCGCCTACGGATCACAGCTGTTCCTGCTGCTGGGGCTGCTGTTCGTGATCCCGGTGGTGATCGGCTACACCGCCTGGACCTACTGGGTGTTCCGGGGCAAGGTCAAGGCTGGCGAGGGCTATCACTAGGTGACATCCGGCTCTCCCCGTGAGGCGGCGCGTTGGCTGAAGGAGCGCCAGCGCCCCGCCCTGGTCTCCATTCGCCTGGCCGCCCTGGCCGGGGCTGTTGCGGCACTGGCGACCATCGTCCAGTTGGCGGTCATCGCGTGGATTGCCCACGGCACCCTGGTGGAGGATGCCCGGGCCGGGCAACTGCTCCCACTGGCCGGGATGGTGCTGGTGGCCCTGCTGGTGCGTTCGGTGGCCACCGGTTACCAGAATCACCGGGCGGCCCGGGCCAGCGACGAGGTGCGGGGCCGCCTGCGGCAGGAGCTGCTGGACCACATGGGCGCGTCAGGCCCGGTACAGCTTGCCCGGCAGTCGGCGGGGACCCTGGCGACGGAATGGATCGACCAGGTGGATGCCCTCCACGGTTACTATGCCCACTACCTGCCCCAGATGATCCTGTGTGTGGTGGTGCCGGTGATGATCCTGGTCACCGTGGTCTGGCTGGACTGGCTGGCGGCCCTGTTCCTGCTGCTGTCCGCCCCACTGATCCCCCTGTTCATGGCGCTGGTGGGCATGGGGGCGGAAAAGCTGAACCAGCAGCACATGGAAACCCTGGGTCGACTGTCGGGGCATTTCCTGGACCAGCTGCGGGGGCTGACCACCCTGCAACTGTTCCAGTACACGGGACCAGCCACGGAGGGCATCGCCCGGGCAACCGAGGAGTACCGGCGCATCAACCTGAAGACCCTGAGGGTGGCGTTCCTGTCCTCCGCCGTGCTGGAGTTCTTTGCCTCGGTGGCCATCGCGGTAATCGCCATCTACATCGGCTTCGGGCTGCTGGGCTATATCCAGTACGGCCCCTCCCCGGACCTGACCCTGTTCTCCGGGCTGTTCATCCTGCTGCTGGCGCCGGAGTTCTTCCAGCCGCTACGGCAGCTGGCCCAGCACTACCACGACCGGGCCACTGCCCTCGGCGCCGCCGCGCAGCTTCGGACACGGCTGGATGACCGCCCTCACCCGGGGCCGGATGTCGCCGTATCAGGTGCGGACGTTACTGCTGACACGGCGGTTCATGTCCACCAGCTCACCGTCACCTATCCCGATGACCGCAGGGGGTTGGATGGGGTGTCCCTGGCGATCAGGGCCGGGGAACTGGTGTTGCTGGAAGGCCCCTCCGGCAGCGGCAAGACCACCCTGCTGAATGCCATGGCGGGCTTCCTGGCGCCGTCTGCGGGCCATGTCAGTACCTTCGGGCAACAACCGGGCGGGGAACCCTTCGGCTGGCTGGGTCAGACGCCGTTTGTCCGCGCTGATTCCTGGGCCGGCAACCTGCGGCTGGCAGCACCGGATGCCACGGACGATGAACTGCTGGATGCCCTGGCCCGGGTGGGTCTGGGCAAACTGGTCAGCAATCGCCCCGACGGTGTCGATACCGCCATCCGCGAGGGCGGCGCCGGCCTCTCCGGCGGACAGGCCCGGCGTCTTGCCCTGGCGCGCCTGTTCCTGGCCCGCCACCGGCTGGTACTGATGGACGAACCCACCGCCGGGCTGGATGCCCGCAGCGAGCAACAGGTCATCGACGCCATCCGGTCACTGCGGGACCTTGGCACCACCATCGTGATCGCCAGTCATCACCAGGCCCTCAAGGCGGTGGCGGACCGGCGGCTGGCCCTGGCGGACGGGAGGCTGGCCGGTGGCTGAACTCTACCCCTGGTTACGGTTGATCCTGCGGCATCGGCGGCGCCTGCTGGTCGGTGGGCTGCTGATGTTCGCCACCATCCTCGCCGGTGTTGGCCTGCTGGCGCTTTCCGGCTGGTTCATCACCGCCACGGCCCTGACCGGGTTGATCCTGGCCGCGGGGGGAAGCGCCTACCTGAATATCTACACCCCCGGCGGCGGTATCCGGTTCTTCGCCCTGGGCCGGACGGTGTCCCGGTACCTGGAACGCCTCTACAACCACGATACGGTGCTGCGGCTGCTGGCGGATATCCGGGTGGTGTTCTTCCAGCGCCTGGCGGCCTCATCACCGGACACCCTGGGCCGCAAGCGGGCGGTGGACTGGCTCAACCGCCTGACCCGGGACATCGACACCCTGGATACCCTCTACCTGCAACTGGTGGCACCGCCGGCCATGGCATTGGCGGGCCTGGTACTGCTGGCCGGTGTCATGGTGGCCGTGGCGCCGCCGCTGCTGCTGGCCCTGATTCCATTGGCCCTGCTGCCGGCGGTGTTGTGGCTGCTGGCGCGGTCCACCCTGGGCACCAGCCGCCGCCAGGGGTATCAGGAAGAAGCGCTCCGGGGTCAGCTGGTGGATGCCATCGAAGGCATGGCGGAACTGCAGGCGGCCCATCACTGGACCGATGAGGCCCGTTCCCTGCTGGACCGCAGCCGCCGCCTGGACCGGGCAAGGCAGTCCATCGAGTCCCGCACCGCCGTGGCCAATGCCGTCACCCTGATGGCCATCCAATTGGCGGTGGTCCTATCCCTCGGGACCGGGCTTGCACTGTGGCGTGACGGGGCATTAAGCGGGCCGGTGGCACTGTTGTTCACCCTGGCGGTGCTCGGTCTTGGCGAGGCCTTCACCGGACTGCCGGCCGCCTTCGGCCGACTCGGCGCCACCCTGGGGGCAGCCGCCCGGCTGAACGGGGAAGGTCGACCCCGGCCACGGGAAAGCGCACCGGCCCTATCACCGGACGTGGTCACCCTGTCGTCTCTGGTTGCCGTGCGCAATGGCGAGCGCCTGTTCGAGCCACTGACCGTGACGCTCCAGCCGGGGCAACGACTGGCGTTGGTGGGTCGATCCGGTTCCGGCAAGTCGACCCTGCTGGACTATCTCGCGGGGGTATCCGGCGAGGTGGAGGGGCAGGTGCACCTGGTCGGTGAACCGGTTGATCCGGCGGCGCTGGCATCCTGGCGGGGCGGTGTCAGCTACCTGAGCCAGCGCACGCACTTCTTCAGCGACAGCCTGCGGGCCAACCTCATGATGGCCCGGCCCGACGCTGAGGAACGGGAGCTATGGGCCATTATCGAGGCTGTCGGCCTGACGGAACTGGTGCAACGGCTGCCCCGGGGGCTGGATACCTGGATCGGCGACCAGGGGCGGCACCTGTCCGGCGGCGAGCGCAGACGGGTGGCCCTGGCCAGGGCGCTGCTCCGCCCCGGCTGGCTGCTATTGCTGGACGAGCCCTTCACCGGCCTGGACGAGGCGACCCGGGAACGGATTCAGGTCCGGATTGAGCCCTGGCTGGCCGACCGCACCTGTGTCCTGGCCGCCCACGACACCGACGCCCTGCCCCGGGCGGATCACACGATCAGCCTGGACCGTTTATGAACGGGTTAGCGGGCTGACAGCACCTCGAAGGTCATCCGGGCATGGTTTTTGAGGCGTTCCAGCAATTTGCCATCCAGCAGGCTGGCCGGGGTCCAGAACCCGCCCGGGGCGTCCTCCGGCACATCGAACGCCAGGCACTCCGCCGCCTGGGCGAGGATACGGCTGGTGGAACCATAACCGGGGTCGCCCTGGCCGGTTACCTTGGTGGTGATGGTCTGGCCACCTTCGGTCAGGCCGATAAAGCGCAGGTCGTAGAAACCCTGCACCTGGGCTTTTACGTCCGGCCCTTCTCCCGGTTCCGGCAGTACAAAACGCTCCAGGGCCCAGCGGGTGGGTTTGATGGCGGTGGCCAGGGTGAACCCACCCATGGCGCCGGCCATGGCGATGGCGGCGGCCCTGCCCTTCAGGCCCCGACCGGTCATGGTGGCCTCGTCGTACAGGAACTCGGTCCCGTAGGGAGCATCCTGCAGGGCATTCGACCGGTGTACCACCCGGGTATTGATCGCCGCCATCAGGAACGGCGCCAGCCAGGACTCCAGCTCCGGGTCGAATTCCGCCACCTTGACGTTGGGCTGGCGTATGGCGGAGCGGTGATCCGGCGGGCAGAGGGAGAACGGGTTGGCCAGTTCCTTGCGCAGGGCCTTGTTGGAGGAGGCCTCCTTGACCACGTTCATCAGGCTGGCGACGGTACCGCCGGAGAGGCCCCCCTTGGCCGCCTTGACCCGCATCTTCACCTGCTGGCAGGGCTGCCCGAAGCGGGCGATGGCCTCCTGTTGCAGGTGCCAGACGCCCAGGTCCGAGGGTACCGAATCAAACCCGCAGCAATGCACGATACGGGCGCCGGAGGCCTTGGCCCGGTCCTCGTAGAGTTGGATCATCCGCCGGATCCACTGTACTTCGCCGGTCAGGTCGCAGTAGTCGGTGCCACTGTCCACGCAGGCCCGGACCAGGGGCTCACCATGGAGGGCATAGGGGCCCACCGTGGAGACCACTACCCGGGTCTGTTCACACAGGGCGACCAGGGAGTCTTCATCCGCCGCATCCGCAATCACCATGGGCAGGTCCACGGCGCCGGGGCCAAGCTCATCCTTCAGTTGATCCAGTTTTGCCTTGGAGCGACCGGCTATGGCCCAGCGAACGCCGCCATTGTCGTCCAGCGATCCGAAACCATGACGTTCCGCCATGCGTCGTGTCAGTATCCTTCCCACAAAACTGGTGGCGCCGAAGAGTACGATATCGTACCGGGATTCCATGCGATTCTCCTGTCGCTGATGGGGTATGGGTGCAGGGTATCAGGCCTGGTCCAGAGCATCCCAGCATAACAGAGCGGGTCCCGACAGCCACGGGAAAAGGCAGGACCAGACACAAAAAAGGGGCACCCTCAGGCGCCCCTTTTTCTTTCTGAAGCAGGTTCTTACAGAACTTTCTTCAGTTCCTCTTCAAGCTGGGGTACAGCTTCGAACAGGTCGGCAACCAAGCCGTAGTCGGCAACCTGGAAGATCGGCGCCTCTTCGTCCTTGTTGATGGCAACGATCACCTTGGAGTCGCCCATACCGGCCAGGTGCTGGATGGCACCGGAAATGCCCACCGCGATGTACAGCTGCGGGGCAACGATCTTGCCGGTCTGACCAACCTGCATGTCGTTGGGTACGAAGCCGGCGTCAACGGCGGCACGGGATGCACCCACCGCGGCGCCCAGCAGATCGGCAACCTGCTCCAGCATCTTGAAGTTGTCGCCGTTCTGCATGCCGCGACCACCGGAGATCACGATGTCCGCGCTTGCCAGATCAGGACGGTCGGACTGGGCCAGCTCTTCGCTCACGAAGGAGGACACGCCAGCGTCCTTGACCACGTCCAGGTTCTCGACGGCAGCGGAACCACCCTCGCCGGCAACCGGATCAAACGCGGTCGGACGAACGGTGATTACCTTGGTGTCGTCCTTGGACTTGACGGTCGCCATGGCGTTACCGGCATAGATCGGACGAACGAAGGTGTCGGCGTCGACAACGCCCATGATGTCGGAAACCTGGGCAACGTCCAGCAGCGCCGCAACGCGGGGCATGAAGTCCTTGCCGGTGGTGCCGGCGGCAGCCATGATGTGGCTGTAGCCCTTGCCTACCTCGGCGACCAGTTCACCCAGGTTCTCACCCAGGTTGTGGCCATAGGCGGCGTTGTCCGCAACCAGTACCTTGTTGACGCCATCGGCCTTGGCAGCCTGCTCGGCAACCGCACCACAGTTCTCGCCGGCAACCAGAACGTCGATATCGCCGCCGATTTCCTTGGCCGCGGCCAGGACACTCAGGGTAGCCTGCTTCAGGCTGCTGTTATCGTGTTCAGCAAATACCAGGATGCTCATTTAGATCACCTTCGCTTCGTTCTTCAGTTTGTCGACCAGCTGGGCTACGTCTTCTACCTTGATGCCAGCCTGACGTGCGGCCGGAGCCTCAACTTTGACGGTTTCCAGACGGTGAGCCATGTCAACACCCAGGTCGGCCGGAGTGGTGGCGTCCAGCGGCTTCTTCTTGGCCTTCATGATGTTCGGCAGGGAAGCGTAACGCGGCTCGTTCAGACGCAGGTCGGTGGTGACCACCGCCGGCAGGTTCAGGGAGACGGTCATCAGGCCGCCGTCCACCTCACGGGTGACGTTGACCTTCTCACCCTCAACAACAACCTCGGAAGCGAAGGTGCCCTGACCCATTCCGGTCAGCGCGGCCAGCATCTGGCCGGTCTGGTTGTTGTCGGAATCGATGGACTGCTTGCCGAGAATAACCAGTTTCGGCTCTTCCTTCTCGACAACCGCCTTCAGCAGCTTGGCAGCTTCCAGTGACTGGACTTCCTCGTCCGTTTCAACGTGGATGCCGCGATCCGCGCCCAGTGCCAGGGCTGTACGGATCTGCTCCTGAGCAGCCTTGGGACCAATGGAAACCACGACGATCTCGCTGGCAACGCCCTTTTCCTTGAGGCGGACCGCTTCTTCAACAGCGATCTCACAGAAAGGGTTCATCGCCATCTTGACGTTGGCAAGATCAACACCGGAGTTGTCCGGCTTGACGCGTACCTTCACGTTGTAGTCGATAACTCGTTTTACCGCGACCAGAACCTTCATAGATTCCTCGTTCTTCTACGATGGGTTTAATGACTCGTAATCAGAAAGACTCTCGACTAACCCGCCTGGGACGACATCCGCCGCCGGGGCGACACCAGAGTATTCATGATTCCTGTCGCTTCGAACGCCCGCGAAAGGCGCCCGAACGTTGATTCAAACAGCAAAAACTCCATGGGACCTGCTGTCAGGGCGCCATAATACTGACGGCAAAGACCCGGCGGGTCAATAGTTAATGCCGTATTGAGACGCATTCACATCCAGATAAGCCCGCCACCTGTTCTGATTTTGAGGCCTGAAAGGCATTTTCGGGTCCATTTTCGAAACACTGTTTCGCAAAATATGGTATAGTTCCCTTTGCTTGCTATCCGGTTGCGACCTTTCCCTGGCAAAACCGCGCCCGATCTGTAACGGGGGAGTAACATGCCAGAAAAGGTTCCTGCATTCAAACGATCGTTTGAACTGAATGAAATGCGGGGTAAACTGTCGTTATACAGCCGGGTGTCCGGTATCATAGGCGTTTTGCCTGAGGGCGAATGGCCAAGGCAGAAACCGTCAGGTCTGTGGTTCTGCTTTAATAAAAGATGAAGGGTTGCGAGCAGCGTGCGCCCAGCGCCACCTGCCCTGGGCTGAATTCGGTCAGCGCCCGGACGTGCCAGATTCCTTCTGTTCAACTGATGAGAAGTTTGAGGAGACCAACGTGGAACGCGAATCCATGGAATTTGATGTTCTGATCGTCGGCGGAGGGCCCGCCGGCCTTTCGGCAGCCTGTCGCACCATGCAACTGGCGCAGGAAGCCGGCGAGGAACTGACCGTATGCGTGGTGGAGAAAGGCTCCGAGATCGGCGCCCACATCCTCGCGGGTACCGTATTCGAGCCCACCGCCCTGAACGAACTCTTCCCGGACTGGAAAGAGAAAGGTGCGCCCCTGAACACGCCGGTCACCCGTGACGACATCTTCCTGATGAAGAGTCAGGACAAGGCCACCAAGATCCCCAATGCCTTTGTGCCCAAGAACATGCACAACGAAGGCAACTACATCATCAGCCTGGGCAACCTGTGCCGCTGGCTGGCCGAACAGGCCGAGGAACTCGGCGTTGAGGTGTACCCGGGCTTCCCGGCGGCCGAAACCATCGTGGAGGATGGCCAGGTCAAGGGCATCATCACCGGTGACATGGGCGTTGCCCGCGACGGCAGCGAGAAGGACGGCTACATGCCGGGCATGGAGCTGCGCGCCAAGTACACCCTGTTCACCGAGGGCTGCCGCGGCCACCTGGGCAAGCGCCTGATCAACGATTTCAAGCTGGACGAGGGCAAGGACCCGCAGCACTACGGCATCGGCATCAAGGAACTGTGGGACATCGACCCCGAGAAACACGAGCCGGGTCTGGTGGTTCACAGCACCGGCTGGCCCCTGAACGAGTCCGGCACCACCGGCGGCTCCTTCCTGTACCACCTGGAAAACGGCCAGGTGTATGTGGGCCTGATTACCGATCTGTCCTACAGCAATCCGCACGTCAGCCCGTTCCATGAAATGCAGCGGCTCAAGACGCATCCGGAATTCAAGAAGTATCTGGAAGGCGGCAAGCGTGTCTCCTACGGCGCCCGTGCCATCACCAAGGGCGGCCTTAACTCGCTGCCGAAGATGAGCTTCCCGGGTGGCCTGCTGCTGGGCTGTGACGCCGGCACCCTGAACTTCTCCAAGATCAAGGGCTCCCACACTGCCATGAAGTCCGGCATGCTGGGTGCAGAAGCCGTCTTTGAAGCGCTCAAGGAAGGCAAGGCCGGTGAGGAAATCAGCAGTTTCCAGGAGCGTTTCGAGAACAGCTGGCTCTACAAGGAGCTGTTCAAGGAGCACAACTTCGGCCCGGCCATGCACAAATTCGGCATGGTTGGCGGTGGTGCCATTGCCTTTATCGAGCAGAATATCCTGGGCCGCCCGCTGCCCATGACGTTCCACGATACCGTGCCCGACCACGCCACCCTGAAGCCGGCGGACCAGTGCAAGAAGATCGACTACCCGAAACCGGACAACACCTTCACCTTCGACAAGCTGTCCTCGGTGTTCATCTCCAACACCAACCATGAAGAGGACCAGCCGATCCACCTGAAGCTGACGGATCCGGACATTCCCATCCAGCAGAACCTGCCGAAGTACGACGAACCGGCGCAGCGTTACTGTCCCGCAGCGGTTTACGAAGTGGTGGAAGCGGATGATGGCAGTGGCAAGAAGTTCCAGATCAACGCCCAGAACTGCGTCCACTGCAAGACCTGTGACATCAAGGATCCGGCCCAGAATATCAACTGGGTGACGCCGGAAGGCGGCGGTGGTCCCAACTACCCGAACATGTAACACCGGTTCGGCAAACAAAAGGACCCCTTCGGGGGTCCTTTTTTTATGCCTTTAAATAGACACAAAAAAAGCGGCCAAAAGGCCGCTTTCTGTACAGGAAACCGGGTCCGGCTTAGTGCGCGTGACCGTGCTCCTGCTCTTCATCCGTTGCTTCGCGGGCTTCAACCACTTCCACATCGAAGTGGAGGGTTTCACCGGCCAGCGGATGGTTGGCGTCGATGGTGACGGTTTCGTCGTTCACCTCGACCACCCGAACGATCTGGGGACCGCCTGGGGTCTGCGCCTGGAACTGCATGCCCGGCTCGATGGTGTCCACACCTTCGAACGCGGAAAGGGGAACCGGCTGGATCAGCTCGTCATTTTTCTCGCCGTAACCTTCTGCGGGGTCAACGGAAACCTTGACTTGGTCGCCAGGTCCCTTCTCATTCAGCGCGTTCTCAAGACCGCCGATGATGTTCTGTGCACCCTCCAGATACGACAGTGGCTCACGACCTTCCACGCGGGAGGAGTCCAGCTCTTCTCCCTGATCATTGGTCAGTGTGTAATGAATGGTAACAACGCGAGGTTGGGCCATGGTTTCTCCTTGCATGTCGCAATGACTGTAAAATGTGTATTCGGTTGATCGAAAGTGATCTTGAACAGTCGGACTGCACAGAGGAACTAACGACAACCGGGTCTCTCCTACGAGAGCCGGGTTCGATAACAAAACAGAAACACCAGTCTAACAAGTGTCAGACGGCTATTTCCACCGTGTTACCCCCAATGTTGGAGACATCGGCCAGGTTTTCAACCGTTGCCCACCGGAAAATATTCACCACCGCTCCAGACACCAAGCGACGGCGACTCTCCGGCTGCCTCGTTTTCAACCAGCAGGTCCGCCAGTTCATAATAGGCGGCGGTGACCAGTCTTGCCTCCAGGCCCCGGCGAACCCGGACCAGCGGGCGGGGACTGCCATCCTCGTACTGCCCCACTTCCAGCGGATGCTCGGCGCCCAGCAGCAGCTTTTCGCCCACATTGGTGGTGACCGCCAGCGTTTGCCGCTCGCCCTCTCCTTCCTTCTCAAGAGTGTGGGCCAGTAACGGCGTATCCTCCACCCGGATGCGCCACTTTTCGACCGGGGTCACGAGATAGTAGTGACCATCCTCCTCCCGGCGCAGGATGGTTGAGAACAGCCTGACAATCGCCTCGCGCTGGATCGGCTCTCCCTCGTGGTACCAGGCACCATCCCGGGCGATGCGGATATCGATGTCGCCGGACAGGTCCGGGTGCCATTTTTCAATGGGCGGAAGATCGCCGGCTTCAACGGCGGCCGCCTTCACCTGTTCCTCCAGTCGCTTGGGATCCTGGCTCATGGGTGTGTCTCCTGATCATGGGAATGCATGAGTATGGGGTGTGACATGATGTGGAAGAAATGGGGTTGTTGGTGGCGGGTTACAAGGCCGGACATCAAAGGGGCCGGCTGTCAGGGCAGAAACTGTTCCCGCAGGTCGGCGCAGCCCGGCCCCACCACCGGCATGTCCAGGGCCACCGCCTGGCTGGTCATAAAGGGAATGCCATGGCGATGGCCGTCCACCAGCAGGGTTGCCAGGGCGCCCACCAGGGGCATGTGGGACACGATCATGATCCGGTTGGCTACCGGTTCCTCCAGCAGCGCATCCAGGCACAGGCCGGGGTCGTCCTCGGGGGTCAGGAAAGGTTTCTCCGAGACCCGGCAATTGAGGATCTCCGACGCAATGGCGGCGGTCTGGCGCGCCCGGACCAGTGGGCTGGCCCAGATTTCCCGGGGTCGCCAGGGGGACCTGGCGATCTGGCGGGCAACCAGCGCGCACCCCTTGCGGCCGGCCTCGGTCAATTCCCGTTCCTGGTCGATGGAATGCCAGCCGGCCTCGCCGTGGCGCATCACCAGCAGGTCCATGGTCAGCCCTGCCCCGCCAGGGTTCGCGGCAGGATGAACTCCACGTCGGAGTTCTGGACCGCGGTCATCAGGCCGCTGATCACGGCCTTGATGGAGGCGCCACCGTACAGGATGTCATAGAGCCCCTTCACCAGGGGCATGTAGATCCCCACCGACTCGGCCTTTTCCTTCACCAGCAGCAGGGTGTGGATGCCCTCGGCCACCTGCCCCAGCTCGGCCACGGCGTCGTCCAGTGCCGTGCCCTTGCCGACGGCGTAGCCGACACGGTAGTTGCGGCTCTTCGACGAGGTACAGGTCACCACCAGGTCACCGATACCGGCCAGCCCCATGAAGGTCATGGGATTGGCGCCCAGGCTGACCGCAAAGCGGCTCATCTCCGCCAGGCTGCGGGTCAGCAGCATGGCGCGGGCGTTCTCCCCCAGGTCCAGGGCGGCGCCCATGCCGGCGACGATGGCATAGATGTTCTTCAGGGCACCGGACAGTTCAACCCCATAGACGTCGACATTGGCGTAGACCCGGAAGTATTCACAGCCCAGGAGGGCCTGGACCTCCCGGCGGACGTCCGGATCCTTGGCGGCAATCACCGTGGCGGTGAGTTCCCGGTTGACGATTTCCGCCGCCAGGTTGGGGCCGCTGAGGACACCGATACGGGTACGGGGGATCTCCTCCTGGAGGATCTCGCTCATCAGCTTGAACCCCTCCCGCTCAATACCCTTGGTCAGGCTGATCACGATCTGCCCGGGGCGGAACTCGCCGGCGTGGGTCCGGATAACGTCGCGGAAGGCCTTGCTGGGGATGGCCACGAACACCGTGTCCGCAGCGGCAACGGCGGCGGCGAAATCGGTGGTGGGCTGCAGGTCGCCTTCAATCTCGACGCCCGGCATATAGCGGCTGTTGGTGCGCTTTTCCGCCAGCTCCCGGGCCTGGTTGTCGTCACGCATCCAGAAGTGGACGGTATGGCCGTTTTCAGCCAGTACCTTGGCCGTGGCGGTACCAAAGCTACCGCCGCCGAGGACGGCAACGTGTCGCTTGCCCCCGGGGGAGGTCTGTGGGGATGAGGGGGACGATTGCCCGTCGCCGGGCGGGTTGTTTTCAGACATAGAGCTTCCGTTTCGGCCCGCGCGTGGCTGATTGGGGCATGTTACGCTGAATCAGCCGGTGTCTTCACACTCCAGGGCGCGTACCAGGTTGTGGAACTCCTCCCGGTTACGGCTGTTCAGGCCCATCAGCACACGGTGGGCATCCAGTACCTTGTCCCGGACTTCCTGCTCACTGGCACGGAGTACGGGAATCTCCTCGAGTTCTTCGATGCGCGACGCCGGTTCCCGCACGATAATAAAAATACGGTCAAACCCCATCGACGTGATGATGCGGGTGATGTCCGGATTGGTGGAGATCAGCGTCGGCAGAAAATGACTCTGCTTCTTGGCGGCCATGGCGATCTTGGCCAGCAACCCCAGAGTGGTGCTGTCGATCACCTCGGTTTCCGTCAGATCAATTACCACGGTCTTGAACGCCGGATCGGAAGTGATGGACTCCACCAGGTTATCCAGCGTCGAGCACAGGTTGAGACGGATTTCACCGATAAACTTGAGGACGTAAATCCCCTGTTTCTCAGCCTGCAGAATCTTATAGCCAGCCATGTCTTCTACTGCCAGTCGTTCGACAAAACGGAAACGCCCGGTGAGCTTGGACTCACCTGGCACCCGCCGGCTTCCCGGCATCAGTGACAGATACGCCATGCAGATCGGAATCGGTCACTGTGATATCGGAAACCGATACGATCGCGATGTCGTCTGGAAGCTCTGCGGTCCCTTCCAGGTGCAGTGCCTCGCTCAGCGATGCGATAGTGTGACGGCCTCCTGATACGAGTTCAAGTAGTTGCTGTTCCTTTTTATCCAGATTCTCCGCCTTCAGAACCTCAAGGATGCCATCGGAAAACAGGAACAGGTGGAACGGCCCCGGCAGGGGGATTTCATATTCCTCCCATTCCGGCTCCTCGAACAGCCCCACCGGCAGGCCGGACCCTTCCAGGAACCGCGTTTCCCCGTCCCTGAACGAGATCACCGGCATCGGAAAGTGCGCACCCACAGCGTAACGCAGGGTTCTGGCCGAGGATGAGATGAGACCCACAAATACCGTGACATGTTTACCCAACCCGGTATCCAGCAGTTCCGAATTGATCCGCTGCAGGAACCGCTCCGGATACAGGATGTCGTCCGACGACCCCCGGCGCAGGTTGCGCTGGAGCCGGTTGGTCAGGTTCTTGAGCAATACGGTGACGAAGGCGGAACTGGCGCCGTGGCCGGAAACATCGGCGATGTACACCAGGGTCAGGTCCTCGGAGATCCGGAAGTAGTCCAGGAAATCGCCGCTCAGGAACAGGGACGGCTTAATCAGGTGGTCAATGGCCAGGCCGTTGAGCATGACCTGATGATCCGGCAGCATCTTGAGCTGGACCTTGCGCCCAGCCCGCTGGTCGGCCCGGAGCTCGGAGATCCCCTCGCGCAGGTCGGTGTTGGCTTCCTCCAGCTCCTGGCGGTAGAGCTGGTTGAGCCGGTGCACCCTGACCCGGTCGAAGATGCGCCCCAGCACGTCTTCCACCATTGACCGGTCCGTTACCGGCTTGAGGATGAAATCCACCGCCCCGGCCCGCAGCACCTCGATAACCTCGGCGGCATCGGTGGCGTGGGAACAGGCAATCAGCGGGATAAAGGCACCGTCACTGCGCAGGCAGGTGGTCAGCTCCCGGATGGTGGACGGGGGCAGGTCCGCAAAGATGACGTCCGGAGGCCGGTCATCAAAGAGTTGGCGGGCGTCGGATATACTGCCGTAACCGTGTACGTAGAAACCGCGGGAGACCAGATAGCGGTCAAGCTCCCCACGCGCGGATTCGTCGGGATCGATAATCAGTATGCGCTCGGTGCGCGCTGCCATGCTTCGACCTTCATTGTTTCAATTATGCCGGGATCACCGGTTACCGCATACTGGGTATTCTGGCATGGTGCTGTGATATAACAAGTACCCATTCCGTTTTCCCGGCGAGGTTTAATCATGCGCAAGGCGGTCAATGACCTTCTCGGTGCTTATGACAAGATCATTATGGATCCGGTTCACGGCGGCATTCCCCTTTACCGCCACGAAATACGGGTCATCGACCACCCCCTGTTCCAGCGCCTGCGCAATATCTGCCAGAACGATATCCTCAGCCTGGTTTTCCCCGGCGCCACCCATTCCCGGTTCCTGCACAGCGTCGGGGTGATGCATGTGGGCGGGCGCATGTTCCGCGCCATGATTGACGCCTACCTGAGGGAGCGTCAGCTCAGTGAGCAGGTGGACCTGACCCTGAGCCAGCTTGACGCCATCGACTACCTGTCCAAGACCATCCGGCTGGGCTGCCTGCTCCACGACAGCGGTCATTCCAGCTTCTCCCACCAGTTCACCCAGGCCCGTCGCATCCATGAACTGATGGCCCAGCCGAGCCGGTTCGAACAGCTCTGGGAGGGTGCCGATTTCACGCGGTATTTCCGGGAGCCCCCGGCGGAGCTGGAACATGAGCACTACTCGGTGCGGGTGGCCCACGAGATCCTGACTAGCATTAACCTGGAGCAGGCGGGGCTCTACCTGGAGGATGTCATGGGCATCATGGAGACCACCGAGGTTACCCCCAGCGAGGCTTTCTGCCGCCACGCCCACACCTTCTGGGAGTTCATTGCCGGCGAGGATTCGGATTCGGGCCGACTGCGTAACGCCGATATCCCGAAACTGGTGATGGGCATGCTGTCGTCCATTGTCTCCGGCGAGATCGACGCCGACCGTGCTGATTACATGCTGAGGGACGGGTTCCATTCGTCGGTAACCATCGGCGGGTTCAACCTGGATCACCTGCTGAGCAACCTTCGATTCGGCTGGGATACCCGTACCCCCTGGCTGGGTCTGGCCATTACCCACAAGGGGCTGGGGGCGCTGGAGGATTTCGTCTACAGCCGTTACCAGATGTACCGCAAGGTCTACGCCCACAAGACGGCGCTGGGGTTTGACTGGCTGCTGCGGGAGGCCATCAACGAGGCCCTGGAGGATCCGGAGATCTTCGACTGGATCAACACCTGCCTCAGTGACATCAGCTATTTCTCCGATCTCACCGACAGTTTCTTCTGGGAGGCGTTCCGGCGCATCGCCAGGCGGCGGCCCGCCAGCTATTCCCGGTGCATCGTGGACCGGGTCAAGCTGCGCCACCTGGATACCCGGGAGAACCTGGAGCCGGACGAACTGGGCGCCCACCGGCACTGGCTGGCCCGGGAGCTGTCACTGCCGCCCGGGGATGTGGTGACCTGCACCATGCGGGCGAAATTCTCCCGCATCGGGGAAAACTTCGATGGCATCCAGGTGCTGGTCCGTGACCCGGTATCCCGTACCCGCTGCCTGCGGCGGATCACCGATGTCAGCGCCTTTTTCAGCAAGTTCGGCGACGGCACCATCACCCACTTCTACCTGCGCCCCCGGGAGGTTACCGGGGCCCCGGAATGAGACCTTCCGATTCCAGCCGACCAACCAGCCCACAGGCGCTGTTGTAGGCGCCTTCCACGCGGCCTCCCTCCAGCCAGTCGCCGGCAATGGCCAGGCGACTGCTGCGGAACCAGAGGTGTCCCGGCGTGGTTCGGGCCCTCGGCCGGGCATAAAGCCAGCGGTGCACCAGTGACTCCCGGTGAACGGCGGTAATGCCGCTACAGGCCCGGAACTCCTCCAGCAACGCTTCCCGTACCTGTTCGGGAGGCATATCGGTATGGGCATCGGACCAGTCCGGGTCTGCGTGCAGCACCCACCATTCGCCCTCGTCGTCACGGCCGGGCTTGCTGGAGTTGTTGGCAATCCAGTGCAGCCGGCGGCTGTCCGGCATCAACGCCTGGAAGGATGCGCCGGTACCCTCCGGGAAATGGAGAACCACCGTCCAGCACGCCTGCATGTGGCTGACCCGGATGTTCAGGTCGCCAGCAAGCTCCGCCAGACCGCTGCCGGAAAGCAACTCCACCGTCTGTGCCGGCGGTGGGGTCAGTACCACCGCGTCAAACCGCTCATGGACCTGGCCGTCGTTGTCCCGAAGCTGCCAGAGGCCATCACTGTCCCGTTTCAGCCGGGCGATACGGACACCAGTGCGCACCTCAAGGTCGCGGGAAATCGCCCGTGTAATCGCAGACATCCGTGGAATCCCCACGTAGCGCTGGGCTGGTCGCATGTCCTGCCAGCCCTGCTCCCGGTCCTGGTAACGGAAGACACCGGTCCACTCGCCATAGGCGTCCGGCCCGGCGTACCGGTCCAGGAACTGCCGGAACTCGGGGTTGCGGATGGTGAAGTACTGGGCACCGATGTCCGCCGAGCCATCGGCAGGCTCCGGCAGCCGCTTGGCGGCCATCCTGCCACCGGGGCCACGACTCTTTTCGAACAGCGTAACCTCAACACCAGCGGCCCGGAGCCTGGTTGCGGTGACCAGACCGGCGAGCCCTGAACCAACAATCGCGACGCGACGTATTACCGATTGGGTCTTGTGGGAATCAAACATGGTTTCCTGAACATCCAGAACGTTGGTGACCAACGTAGTTAAGGGCGCAGCATTTGCTGCCATCGTATCAATGTTACCGGACAAGGTTGTAACAGCATGACCAGAGTGCATTCCTGGCTCAATAACATCCTGAGATGGTTCGATTCGG
The DNA here is from genome assembly GCF_036224885.1 of Marinobacter sp. OP 3.4. Lineage (NCBI taxonomy): Bacteria > Pseudomonadati > Pseudomonadota > Gammaproteobacteria > Pseudomonadales > Marinobacteraceae > Marinobacter > Marinobacter sp. OP 3.4. The sequence continues at coordinate 90,916 of NZ_JAVVLT010000118.1, read as the reverse complement.
AAGCCGGTTCGGATCAGCTCGACCAGACATCACGACAATTCAACCTGGTGCGGGTACTGCCTTTCGTTGCCCTGCATGCAGCCTGCCTCCTGGCTTTCCTCACCGGCGTCAGCGCCTTCGCCCTGGGGTTCGCGCTGGCGTTCTTCGCCATTCGCATGTTTGCCATTACCGGCTTCTACCACCGCTACTTCTCCCACAAGACCTTCAAAACCAGCCGGGGCTGGCAGTTCGTGTTTGCCCTGCTGGGGGCCTCCGCCGCCCAGCGTGGTCCCCTGTGGTGGGCTGCCCACCATCGCCACCATCACCAGCACTCCGACCGGGAGGACGACCTGCACTCCCCCCATCATGGCGGCTTCTGGTGGTCCCACGTCGGATGGTTCACCTGTGATGCCGGCTTCCGCACCGATGAACGCCGGGTAAAGGACTGGCTGCGTTATCCGGAACTGCGCTTCATTAACCGTTTCGATGCCCTGGTGCCGGCAGTCTGTGCCCTGGCCATCTACGGGCTTGGTGAAGTCCTCGCCGCCTGGGCCCCGGGGCTTGGCACCAACGGCCTGCAACTGCTGGTCTGGGGGTTCTTCGTGTCCACGGTGGTGCTGTTCCATGCCACGGTGTCCATCAACTCCCTGTCCCACGTCTGGGGATCGCGCCGGTTCGATACCCCGGATGACAGCCGCAACAATGTCTGGCTGGCGTTGATCACTTTTGGCGAAGGCTGGCACAACAACCACCACCGCTACCCCCAGTCAGCCCGTCAGGGTTTCCGCTGGTACGAAATCGACCTGACCTACTACGGGCTATGGTTACTCTCCAAAGCCGGTATTATCCATGGGCTCAAGCCCCTGCCAGAGCACGTCCGGGAAGAAGCCCGGCGCCTTGATCAGCAACGGAGGACACCATGACCAGGCAACCCACGCCCGCTGCCGCCACCGATATCCGCCAGCATGAACCCGTTGCGGCCACGGTGGAACGCTTCCAGCGCCTGTTCAACACCCTGTCCGCCGGCCAGATCTCCGGCCTCGCCGAGGTCTACAGCGAGCAGGTGCGGTTTGCCGACCCGTTTTCCACCGTGGAGGGGCTGGAGAACCTGCAGGCCTACTTCGACAAGGTCTACACCAATGTGACCGCCTGCCGGTTCGAATTCGGCGACACCCTGGTGTCCGGTGACCAGGCCTGCGTTGAATGGACCATGCACCTGCAACACCCCAGGCTGCGCCGTGGCCGCGAGCTCAATGTCCGGGGCATCAGCCGCCTGACCATTACCGAGGGTCGCGTGTGCTACCACCGGGACTATTTCGACGCCGGTGAACTGCTCTACGAGAACCTGCCCCTGCTGGGATCCGCCGTTCGTCTGGTCCGGAGCTTTGCGTCATGAGCCGGTTTCTCGCGGAACCGTCCAACGTATGGCTGACCGGCGCCACCTCGGGCATTGGCGAGGCCCTGGCCCGTCAGTTGATCCGGGAGGGGCATTCGCTGGTGGTCACCGGTCGTCGTCAGTCCGCCCTGGACGAACTGGCCAGCCTTGATGCCGCCCGGGTCAGGACCGCCCCCGCCGATACCACAGATACCGGGGAACTGGCCCGGGTGGGTTCGATACTGGATAGTGGCGAGCCGATCGATATCGCCATCCTCAATGCTGGCACCTGCGAGTACCTGGATATTGAACACTTCGACAGTGAGCTGATTGGTCGCAATATCGACACCAATGTCATGGGCACGGTGCGGAGCATTGAACAGGCCCTGCCCCGGCTCCGGCGGACCCGCCGGCTCGGCAGGCCCGCGGCCCTGGTGATCGTCGGATCCTCGGCCTGGTGGTTTCCGTTCGCCCGGGCGGAAGGTTACGGCGCCTCCAAGGCGGCACTGGCCTACCTGGCCCATTCCCTGCGGGCGGATCTGGCCCGGGAAGGCATTGACGTGTTCCTGGTATCCCCCGGATTCGTGAAGACGCCGCTGACGGACCGCAACGACTTCCCGATGCCCTTCCTAGTGACGGCGGATAATGCCGCCAAAAGGGTCATAAACGGCCTTAAGAAGGGCCGCCATGACATTGAATTTCCTCGCCGATTTACATGGACACTGCGACTGCTCGGCAACCTGCCCCAGGCCCTGGTTGACCGCATGGCCGCAGCCATGGCGCGAGACACTTCCGGGAACCAATAACTGACATGAGCAACACCTCACAACGAATTGCCGTTATCGGCGCTGGCATTTCCGGGCTGACAGCCGCCTGGTTGCTGGCGGAGCACCACGACGTCCACCTGTTCGAGGCCGGCAGACAGGCCGGCGGCCACACCAACACCCGGCCCGTGACCGCCGGGGGCCGGACCTGGCCGGTCAACACGGGCTTTATCGTCTTCAATGACTGGACGTATCCCGGCTTTATCAGGCTGATGGACCGGCTCGGGGTGGCCTATGAAGACAGCGACATGAGCTTCAGCGTGGATGCCCCCACCATCGGGCTGCAGTACAACGGTACCAGTCTGAATACGCTGTTCGCCCAGCGCCGCAACCTGGTCAATCCGTCTTTCCTGCGGATGATCCGGGAAATCCTGCGCTTCAACCGCCAGACCCGGGCCGACCTGCAGGCAGGCTCACTGGACGACACTGAAACCCTGGGCCATTACCTGGACCGCCACGGCTTCTCCCGCTATTTCCGCAATCACTATATCGTACCCATGGGGGCGGCCATCTGGTCCGCCCCGGAGATGGTACTGGCACGGTTCCCCGTGCGCTTCTTTCTCCAGTTCTTCAATAACCACGGCATGCTGTCGGTGGACGACCGCCCCCAGTGGCGGGTGATTTCCGGTGGTTCCGTCCGCTATATCGATCGCATGATGGACCGGCTCGGCGACCGCACCCACCTGGACAGCCCCGTGGAACGCATTGACCGGGATGACGACGGCGTGACCGTCCGGGTGAAGGGCGAGAACCAGCGCTTTGACCAGGTCATCCTGGCCTGTCACAGCGACCAGGCCCTGGCCCTGCTTGGGGATGCCTCGACGGCAGAGACCGAGATCCTGTCGGCCATCCCCTACCAGGACAACGACGTGGTACTGCATACCGACGCCACCCTGCTACCCTCAAACCGCCGGGCCTGGGCCGCCTGGAACTACTACCTCCCGGAGCGGGAGGACCAGCCGGTGTCGGTCACCTACAACATGAATATCCTGCAGAACTTCCATGAGGCACCGGAAACCTTCTGTGTGACCCTGAACCGTCGCCGTGACATTGACGAAAACCGCATCATCGAGCGCTACACCTACGCCCATCCGGTGTTTTCCCTGGACGGCGTCGCGGCCCAGCAGCGTTACCATGAGATCGGGAACCGCAACCGTACCCACTTCTGCGGCGCCTACTGGTTCAACGGCTTTCACGAGGATGGCGTGCAGAGCGCCCTGCGGGTGACGTCCGACTTCGGAGTCTCCCTATGAGTGCACCGGGGCCCTATGCCAGCAGCTGGCTGAGCGGCACCGTTCGCCATCGCCGCCACTCGCCGGTGGGTCACGGGTTCCGTTACCACACGGGGATGCTGGCCCTGGACCTGGACGAGTGGTCGCGTTTTGGAGATGTCAGCCCGCTGGTATCGGTGGGACGCTTCAACTGGATGTCCCTGCGGCGGGGGGATTACCTGGACCCGGAGCATCCCGACCTGCGCCAGGCGGTGGCGGACCGTGTCGAGCGGACCACCGGCTGGCGACCGGACGGCCCCGTGGAACTGATCACCCATCCCCGGTATTTCGGGTATGTGTTCAATCCGGTCAGTTTCTACTTCTGTTACCGGACCGGGGACATCCCGTCGGAAGGCGCCGTGCCGGCGGTGATCCTGGCCCAGATCACCAACACCCCCTGGCACCAGCGGCATGTCTACTGCCTGGAGGTGGCGGACATTACCGCCACGGACCAGGGCTGGCGCACCGTTAAGGCGGATTTCGCCAAGCGTTTCCATGTCTCCCCGTTCAACCCCATGGATCAGGACTACCGGTGGACCTTCAGCTTCCGGGGCCCGGAGCTGCGCATCCATATGAACGTTAACCGCGCCGCTGGTCAGGGGGATCGGGGACAAAAGATTTTCGATGCCACCCTGGTGGTCCAACGCACCCCGATCACACGTAAAACTATCCACAGCAGCCTGAGGCGCTTCCCGCTGGAGTCCTTCAGGGTGATCGCCGGCATCTACTGGCATGCCCTCAGGCTCAGGCTCAAAGGCGTCCCCTTCCATACCCATCCGGACAAGCTCCCGGGGGATCACCCCCACCGGGGACTGGGTCGGGAGGATCGTGGAAAGGAGGCGACAACGAATGATTCCAGAGATTCAGGCTCCACGAGGACCCGTTCATGGAGAACGTAGACAAGATTTCCCCGAACACCATTGATGCCAGGTCACCGGTCATCAGCCGCCTGGCCCGCCGCCTGGTTCTGGGGCAACTCCGGCAACTGGGCTCCGGTGAACTGCTGATCCGGGAACCAGGGCAGCAGGAACTGGTGCTTGGGGATGGCGACCAGCGCTGGCCCGTCGCCCGGCTTGATGTGCATGATCACTCGGTCTGGCGGGACCTGCTCACCGGAGGCGGCGTGGGTGCCGCCGAGGCATTCGTTGCGGGTGACTGGAGCACCCCGGACCTGACCGCCCTGCTCCGGTTCTTCACCCGTAATGTGGATCGCATGAACGCCTTCGAAGACCGGTTCAGCTGGCTCAGCAAGCCGGCCCTGAAGGCCCTGCACTGGCTCAATCGCAATACCCGGGAGGGATCCCGCAAGAACATCTCCGCCCATTACGACCTGGGCAACGAGCTGTTCCGGCTGTTCCTGGACCCGACCATGATGTACTCGTCGGCGGTCTATCCCCGCGAGGATGCCTCCCTGGACGAGGCCGCCACCTACAAGCTGGACCTGATCTGCCGCAAGCTGGACCTGAAACCCGGCGACCGGGTGATCGAGATTGGCACCGGCTGGGGCGGCTTCGCCATTCACGCCGCGAAGCACTATGGCTGCCACGTCACCACCACCACCATCTCCAGTGAACAGCTCGCCCTGGCCCGGGACAAGGCCTGGAACGAAGGCCTGGAGGATCGCATTACCCTCCTGTTCGACGATTACCGGGACCTGGAAGGCCAGTTCGACAAGCTGGTATCCATAGAGATGATCGAGGCGGTAGGCCCCCAGTTCCTCGACAGCTACCTGGGTCAGATCAGCCGTCTGCTGAAACCGGACGGCCTGGCCCTGGTGCAGGCCATTACCATGCCCGAGCAGCGTTATCGGCGGGCCCTCAGGAACGTGGATTTCATCCAGCGTCATATTTTTCCTGGCAGCTTCATCCCGTCCTTCGGAGCCATCCTGGATGCCATGCGCCGGGAAACTGACCTGGTCATGACCCACGCCGAAGATTTCGGCTTTCACTACGCCCGCACGCTCCGGGACTGGCGGGACCGGTTCCTGTCGCAGATCCCCGCCCTGGACGACCTGGGTTATGACGAGTCCTTCCGTCGTCTCTGGCGGTTCTACTTTGCCTATTGCGAGGCCGGCTTTGACGAGCGGGCTATCGGCGTCAACCAGCTACTGCTGGCCAAACCGGCGAACAAACGCTCCCACCTGCTGGCGGACCCGGGCCGGGCCTGACTGACATGTCCCGGGACACCGCGTTGAAGGTCGTCAACTTTCTCCTGTTCCAGGCGGGCTGGTTCGCAGGCGTGATCCTCACCAGTCCCTGGGCGGTCGCCATTGCCGTGGCCATCTTGGCCTTCCACCTGGTGGCGATCAGCAGCCACCCCTGGTCCGAGGGGCGCTTCATCCTGCTGGGTATTGTGCTGGGCTCGCTGCTCGACGGGCTGTGGTTCCGCACCGGCATTCTCCAGGACGGTGCCGGCAGCGCCTGGACGCCACTCTGGCTAGTCGCCATCTGGGCCATGTTCATGACCACCCTGGCCCACTCCCTGGCCTGGATGCACCAGCGCACCTGGCTGCCTCTGGTGTTCGCTCCCATTGCCGGTCCGATGGCCTATTACGCCGCCAGCCGCCTGGGCGCCGTTGACCTGCCGGACCCGGGCCTGTCCCTGGCGGCCCTGGCGCTGGGCTGGGGGATTATTTTTCCGCTGTTGATGGCCGTCCAGCGGCGGTACTTCAGGGAAACACTGATATGAAGCGTTCTGTTGCAGCCGCCGGTATCCTGGCGGCAATGATAGCCACCACCGACTCCCTGGCGGCTGAGGATCCCGGTCTGGTCTTCAGGGGCGTGGCAACCGCCCCCAACAGCGATCGGGTCATCTACCAGGAATTCCACGAGGTTTCCGGTACCTGTACGGATGGCTGGTGGCAGCCGGACCGGCAGGACGTCCGCTATGTCCGCCCCGATGACGACAAGGCATTCGCCACCAAGGTCCTGACCTACCCGAACAGCCTGCAGACTCCGGATGTGGACTTCCGCCAGCCCTCGTTTGGCGAACGTCTCGGCATTGTCCGGAGGGACGACATCCTTGCCATAGACTGGTCCATCGAAGGGGAGGATGGTGGAGACTGGACCCTGAATCCGGGCCCCGACCTGGTGATCGATGCCGGGTTCGACCATTTTATCCGCGCCAACTGGACCACCCTCACCTCTGGTGATTCGGTGGCTTTCCGGTTCCTGGCGCCTACCCGGGGCGAGGCTTACGATTTCGTTGTCGAACCGGCACCGGAAGCCATCAACGGCGCCGACCACAGCTTCCGCATCCGCCCGGAAGGCCTGATCATGCGCCTGGCCGTGGACCCCATCCGCCTGGGCTACGGGGACGATGGCCTGCTCACCCACTACCAGGGTCTGGGCAACATCCGCCGCAACCAGGACGAAAACTACCAAGTCTCGATAGAGTACCAGGCCACCGCCCGCCCCGGCTGCGCCCTGCTGCCCCGATCCTGACCGCCACCTTGGCGATTGTCGTGGCTATGGTAGACTTGCGCGAGCACTCCCCACGAATGGCAGAACCAAATCCATGAAAGTCGTTTCCTTTAACGTCAATAGCATACGAACACGACTGCATCAGCTACAGGCGGTTGTCGACCAGTTCAGCCCGGACATTATCGGCTTGCAGGAAACCAAGGTGAATGATGACCAGTTTCCCGTCGCCGAGGTGGAGGCCATGGGCTACCACGTCCATTTCCACGGCCAGAAGACCCACTACGGCGTCGCCCTGCTCTCCCGCCAGGAACCCGAGGATGTCCACAAGGGGTACCCCTGGGACAATGGGGAGGCCCAGCGGCGATTGATCCGTGGTCGCTTCACCATCAATGGCGAACCGCTGACCGTGATCAATGGCTACTTCCCCCAGGGCGAGAACCGGGACCATCCGGTCAAGTTCCCGGCCAAGGAGAAGTTCTACCAGGACCTGATGCGACTGGTGGATGAACTGAAGGAACAGGGTGATCACCTGCTGGTGATGGGGGACATGAACATCTCCCCAACGGATCTGGACATCGGCATCGGCGCCGACAACGCCCGGCGCTGGTTGCGTACCGGCAAGTGCAGTTTCCTGCCGGAGGAGCGGGACTGGCTGTCAGCCGTGGAGAGCCGGGGCCTGACGGATGTGTTCCGCTACCTGCATCCGGAGGAAGACAACACCTTCAGCTGGTTTGACTACCGCAGCCGCGGTTTCGAACGTGATCCCAGGCGCGGCCTGCGCATTGACCTGATCATGGCCAGCGAGGGGTTGCTCCCCCGGGCCAGCGCCGCTGGTGTCAGCTACGAGATACGGGGCATGGAAAGACCATCGGATCACTGCCCGGTCTGGGCGTGCTTTGATATCTAGCTTGAGAGGGCCAGGGAGACGGCGGTGAAGGTAAAGACCCGTGACCGGATATTGTCCACCAGCCTGACCCTGTTCAACGAGCTGGGCGAGCCCAACGTCACCACTCTGCTGATTTCAGATGAGCTGGATATCAGCCCGGGTAACCTCTATTACCACTTCCGCAGCAAGTCGGATATCGTCGACGAGCTGTTCAGCCATTACCGCGCGGCCATGGATGACCTGCTGGCGATTCCGCCGGACGTGGACGTGGGGCTGGACCAGCTCGGTTTCTTCCTGCACCTGCTGTTCGAGACCCTGGAACACTACCGCTTCCTGTACCACGACCTGGTCAACATCCTGTCCCGCTACCCGGAACTGAAGAAGGCCTTCCGCCGGATACTGCAACGCAAGGAAAAGGGGTTCCATATCCTGTGTGAGAGCCTGGCCCGGCAGGGGCTGATGTCCATAGAACGGGACGCCCGGGATGCCCTGTGCGAGCAACTGACCCTCACCGTGTGCTACTGGGAAAGCTTCGACAGCCTGAAGCAACTGGGCAACCGCAACGGCATGGACCCCGCCCGGGGCGTCTACCAGGTGTTCTACCTGCTCATGCCCTACCTGAGCGGGGAGGCGGCCGACGAGCTGCGGCTGTTGGCCAGAGACTACCGGCGGGACTGAGCGGAGCCTATTCCTCCTCGTCCCTGGCCTCCAGGGTTCCACCCAGGGGGCCAGCACGCCTGAGCTCGGACAGTTCCTGCTCCAGTTCCGCCACCCGCTGCTCCAGGGCGTCGATATCTTCCCGGCGGGGAATCCCCAGGCGCCGCAGGGCACCAGCCACCCGTTCATCGAACAGGGTTTCCAGGCGGTCCCAGGTGCCGGTGGCCCGGTCACGGACATCCTCCACCCGGTGCTCCACCGCCTTCACCTGGCGCTCCACCAGGCCACGGGTCTTGCTCTCCAGTTCCTCGCCTTCATTCACCAGGCGCTCGAAGAACCGGCCCGCATCCTCTTCCGCCTTGGTGTAGGCGCCCAGGCCCGCCAGCCAGATCTGCCGGGCCGAGTCGCGGATGCGTCCGGCCATTTGCGGGTCTTCCTCGGTCTTCGGGGCCGGTGTCCGGGGCTCCCGGGAGGGGCGTTTGCGGTCGGTCATAAACACGACTTCCTTCAGAGTGAATGCAACTGGATTAGTGTATTACATCCCTCCGAACAAATCAGTGGTCACGCCGATGGCAGCAGCGCCATGCAGTTTAACTATAAGAGTGCTATTTATATTCAAAAACAGTTTTAAAGAACGGAGCTGCTTCCTTGAACTGTTCAAAATATCGTCAATACTGAAATTGACCGGCATCCCTGCTGATGTCGGTTTGTCTGGAAGTCTTTCATGGATACTACTCGCACGCCTCTGCCCGGCCCCTGAGCCGGGCCTTTTTTTGTCCGGCACGGTGTGAAAGCCCTGGCCAATTACCTCGATAGGCAGTATTACCGGCGCTGCTGGCTGTGTTGCCCCATGGTTTTCTGTAGAATTCCTGTCACAGTCAAGCCCAGTGACCGTTGGTCCTGTCACCGGTATCAACCAGGAGGCGAGTGCCCGTGAATATACGCAAGATTGATGACGCCATTTCCGTTGCCCCGCAGATTTCCCCGGACGACGTGGCGGAGATTGCCCGGCTGGGGTTCCGCACCCTGGTGGCCAACCGTCCGGATCATGAAGAACCCGGCCAGCCCACCATGGCGGAACTGGAACAGGCCGCCCGCGACCATGGCATCACCTGGGTCTACCTGCCGGTGGAATCCGGCAACATCCTGGACGAGGACGTGGATGCCTTCGCCCCCATGTTCGAGGAGGCCGAGAAGCCGGTGCTCGCCTTCTGTCGCTCCGGTACCCGCTGCAGTGTGCTCTGGGCCCTGAGTTCCGCCCGCCACATGCCCCTTGAGCCGATCATCCAGCGGGCCGGCCAGGCCGGTTACGACCTGCGGGGTCTGATTCCACGGCTGCAGCAGCAGGCTGAAACCCACCAGCACTGATCCCGGCCTGCCGACACACCGTATAACCGGGCGCTGTCACGCCCCGAACCCACCAACACGTTTGCCGAGGACCACCAGCCCCATGAGCTTCAAGGGTGAGGAAGAATTCCGCCACAACCAGCCCTCCCGGCTGGGTATACTCGTCACCAACCTGGGTACTCCCGATGCTCCCACCACCAGCGCCCTGCGCCGGTACCTCGGGGAGTTCCTGTGGGATCCACGGGTGGTGGAAGCGCCCCGCCCTCTATGGTGGCTGATCCTGCACGGTGTCATCCTCCGCATCCGACCGGCACGCTCGGCGGCGGCCTACCGCTCGGTCTGGCAACCGGAGGGTTCCCCCCTTCTGGTGCACACCGCCAACCAGTGTGAAGGTATCCGGGCGGCCCTGCAGAAGAAGTACGGGGACAACCTGGTGGTGGGGTTTGCCATGCGCTACGGCAACCCCTCCATCGCCAGCGTGCTGGACCAGATGCAGCAGCAGGGGGTGCGCAAGCTGCTGGTGCTGCCGCTCTACCCCCAGTACTCGGCATCCACCTCGGCATCCACCTTTGATGCCATCGCGGCGGATTTCACCCGGCGCCGCTGGCTGCCGGATTTTCGGTTTGTCAGCCACTACCATGACTTCCCCCCCTACATCGAAGCCATGGCCCGCCATATCGAGGAACACTGGCGCCAGCATGGTCGCAAGGACCGGCTGATCCTCTCGTACCACGGCATACCCCGGAAGTACCTGGACCGGGGCGACCCGTACCATTGCGAGTGTCACAAGACCTCCCGCCTGCTGGCGGAACGGCTGGGGCTCTCGGCCGATGACTACATGACCACTTTCCAATCCAGGTTCGGCCGGGAGGAATGGCTCAAACCCTACACCGACGAAACCATGAAATCCCTGCCGTCCCGGGGCGTTGAGTCCGTGGACGTGTTCTGCCCCGGCTTCTCCGCCGACTGCCTGGAGACCATCGAGGAAATCAACGAGGAGAACCGGGAGTACTTCATGGAGGCCGGCGGCAAGGCCTTTGAGTACATCCCCGCCCTCAATGCCACCGAGGGGCATATCGAGGCCCTGGTCCAGTTGATCGAGAACAACCTGACGGGCTGGGAACCACCGGCCAACGATCCGGGTGAACTGGATACCCGCCAACAACGTGCGGAGGCAGTCAGGAAGCAGCTCGGGTGGTAGACTGAAAGGGAGATTTCCACTCTGCATAGAGGAAGGGAGAGCCGCCATGAAACTGAACTGCGACCTGGGCGAGAGCTTTGGCGCCTGGACCATGGGCCAGGACGAGGAGGTCATGCCCTACATCGACATGGCCAACATCGCCTGCGGTTTCCACGCCTCCGATCCCTCCATCATGGCCCGTACCGTTCACCTGGCCCTCTCCCACAACGTACAGATCGGCGCCCACCCCTCCTACCATGACCTGGTGGGTTTTGGTCGCCGCTCCATCCCCCACTCCGCGGAGGAGATCCGCCACCTGATCTGGTACCAGGTGGGCGCCCTGGAGGGGATCTGTCGTGCCGAGGGTGGCCGGGTCGAGTACGTCAAGCCCCATGGCGCCCTCAATAACGACATGATGAAGGACCAGGATACGTTACGGGCCGTGATGGAGGCGGTTGCCGCCTATCAGGGCGGGCTGCCCCTGATGGTGCCGGTCTCGGTGCATGCCGGGGAACACAAGGCCCTGGCGGATCAGGTGGGTATTCCATTGATCTTCGAAGCCTTCGCTGATCGCGCCTACGATGACAATGGTCGCCTGGTCCCCCGCAAACAGCCGGGGGCCGTGCATGAGGACCCTGACGCGATACTGTCCCAGGCCATGACCCTGGCCAGCAACGGGGGCCTTCACAGTATCTCCAGACAGTGGCTGGACCTGAAGGCCGACAGCCTCTGCGTCCACGGCGACAACATCCATGCCCTGGCCGCCACCCGGGCCATCCGCAAGGCCCTGCACCGGGCCAGCACCGACGCCTGACGCCCCATGGTGGCCGGCCCGGTTCCAGCGATCCAGGCGATCTCCGAGGATGCGGTACTGCTTTCCTTCGGCGACACCATTGATCCAGCACTGACCGCCGTCATCCGGGTCTGGTGTGACGCCATACGAACCAGCCTGGATGAACTGCTCACCGATCTGGTTCCCTCCTATACCACCATTACGGTCTACTACGATCCGGGGCGGGCTGACTTCCGGCGGATAACCCACCGCCTGCGTTCGATTCCCGACACCTTGCCGGCGGAACCGGAGGCCACCGGTGGTCGTGATATCGAACTGCCGGTCTGGTACCACCCATCGGTGGGCCCCGACCTGGAAGCCCTTGCCAGCGCCTGTGAGCTGACCGTGGACCAGGTTATCGAACGGCACACGGCCGGCACCTACCAGGTCTATGCCCTGGGCTTCAGCCCGGGGTTCGGGTTTATGGGCCTGGTGGACCCGGCCATCGCACAGCCCAGGCTGGCACGACCGCGGGTGAAGGTGCCCGCCGGCAGCGTGGGCATCGCCAACCGGCAAACCGCGGTCTATCCGTCATCGTCCCCGGGAGGCTGGCGACTGATTGGCCGTTGCCCCACCCGACTGTTCAGCGAAGAAGACCTGGCCCTGTTGACCGTGGGGGACACCGTGCGCTTCCGGGCCGTCGACCAGGAGACCTTCCGTTCCCTGGGCGGGGATGACACCCCTTTCCAGGAGGACTCGGCATCATGACGGGCCTGAGGGTTGATCACGCCGGGCCGCGAACCACGGTCCAGGACCTGGGGCGCCAGGGTTACCAGCACCAGGGACTGTCCCCCGGCGGTGCCGCCGACCTGGCGTCGTTCCGCTGGGCCAACCACCTGCTGGACAACCCGGCCAATGCGGCCTGCCTGGAAATCACCTTCGGTGGATTCAGTGCCGTCGCCCGTCAGCCGCTGTTGCTGGCCATCACCGGTGCGGACTGCGGGCCGACGGTCAACGACCAGCCAGTGGGCCACTGGCGGGCCTTTACCATGGCGCCGGGGGACTGCCTCCGTCTGGACAGGCCTCGATCGGGCCTGCTCACCTACCTCGCGGTTGCCGGGGGCTGGCACACTCGTGCTTTCTGCGGCAGCCGCTCCGCCGTGGCCCGGGAGGGCCTGACAGACCTGGGCCTGCTGGAGGGCGGCGCCGAGTTGCCGGTGACAACGTCAGATCCCGTCACCGCTCCAGAACACTATCGGGCACGGGAGGTGCCCGCCAAGCTGAGGCCGGACATGGCCACCGACGCCCCACTACGGGTCATGCCAGGCCCTGAACGGAACGCCTTTTCCCACACCGACCTGGCTCGTTTCATCCACGGGCGGTACACCATCGGCCAACAGTCCGACCGTATGGGCTACCGGCTGGACGGTCCCGCCCTGCAATCCCCGGGGGGCATCACCTCCCGTGGGGTCTGCCGTGGCACCATCCAGGTGCCCGGGGACGGCAAGCCGATGGTGTTGCTCAACGATCGCCAGACCATTGGCGGTTATCCGGTACCGGGTATTGTCCCGGCTCTGGATTGCGGCAGACTGGCCCAGAAACGCCCGGGGGAGCGGATCGAATTCCAGTGGGCCGATGTGGCCGATTGCCAGTCCGGGCGGATGCTGTTCGAACGACTGCTGGCCACCAGCCAGTGGCGGCATGACGGCACCCTGCACTGCCGCTGGACCGACTGAGTCAGGCGCAAACCGGCCCCGGCCCACGGATACAGGGCGCTCGACCAACGCACAATGCCGCCACGGCAGACGGAAAATGCCCTTATGACCGGGCGTTGACACATCAGAACATTCCGGTATCATGCACGTCGCTGTCGCAATGGCAGCAACAATATGGATAAACGGTGGGCTGGCAGAGTGGCTGAATGCAGCGGTCTTGAAAACCGCCGACGGTTAGTAGCCGTCCCGGGGTTCGAATCCCTGGCCCACCGCCATTTTTCTCTCCTCCTTTCTTGACGCTTCCCTTAAACACCCCAGCGGCAACTCAGTTCCCCAGATCGTATTCCAGTACCCGCTTCAGTTCGGAACGGTACGGTTCGACGGCTTCCAGGTCCGACGAAGGCACCCGCTCCATGCGATCCAGCATCCTGGCGGTGCTGTCGATCATGGCCTGCATCCGCTGTTTCTGTTCCCCGGAGAAACGGGGGTTGTCATTCACCTCCTGGCGCATCCTGACCAGTCGTTCCTGCATCTCGGAGATGCTGTCCGCCATATCCAGTCGTGCCAGTGCCAGCAGCGCCCGGTCCCCTGCCCGCCCCCAGGCCCGGGGGCTGTCAAAACCATGTTTTTCCACACTTGCCTGCAAGGTGGCATAGCCTTCCGTGTCTGCCATGAACGCGACCGCATCCGACAGCATCAGTGACCGTGGATCGTCCTGCACTTCCCGGCTTGCCTCCCAGGCTTCCATAAACTGACCATAAAATGACTCGTTCGCCTGCAGTTCCTCCATGGAAGCAATAAAACGACTCACCGTGTCCCCCGTCAGCGCCTGGGCATTGGCTGCCACCAACAGGAAAAATCCGGTACACAGAATCGCAATCCACCTCGTCACAAACCTTCCTCCCACTATTAAGACTGTCGCCGATCCATCCAGGCCGTATCGCCCTGAAAGCCGTCATAACGGCGTTCCCAAGACGTCAAGGGTATGCCAAAACGGCCCCTGCGAACCGCCCATTCAAGCACAAAACAGCCATTAGTTGCGTTTCCTTTGCAGTGGTTTTCTTGCCTTATTATCAATGTTTTGCCAGTCTAAATAGGCGTTAATCAAAACTGCCACGGCTGGCTTCGGGTTTCTCGCGCCCGATATCCAGGCCCACTTATACAATAATAAAGCCGGTCATACCCCAGCCGTGCCTCTTGAGGACGATGGAGAAGAAAGGCATGAACAAGAGCACAATGTTTCGGAAAGTCGTAGGTGCATCCACCCTGACCCTGGCAACGGCCATCGCCGCCACCAGTGTCGCTAACGCCGCTACCTGGCGTTATGCCCACGAAGAATACGACGGAGACGTTCAGGACGTTTACGCCGAACACTTCAAGGATTATGTCGAAGAGAATTCCGATCACACCATCCAGATCTTCGAGTTCGGACAGCTGGGTGAGTCTGACGACATCATGGAGCAGACCCAGAACGGCATCCTGCAGTTCGTCAACCAGTCCCCCGGTTTTACCGGCTCGCTCATTCCCGAAGCGCAGATCTTCTTCATTCCGTATCTGATGCCCACGGACATGGAGACCGTTGTTGAGTTCTTCCGCGAGAGCGAGGCCATCAACAAGATGTTCCCCAAACTGTATTCCGATGCAGGACTGGAACTGCTGCAGATGTACCCGGAAGGCGAAATGGTCGTCACCCTGGACGAGAAAGCCACTTCCCCCGAGGGTTTCCAGAACAAGAAGATCCGCGTCATGACCAATCCGCTGCTGTCAGCGACCTACGAGGCCTTCGGTGCCACTCCGACACCGTTGCCCTGGGGTGAGGTGTACGGCGCCCTGCAGACCAACATGATCGATGGTCAGGAGAACCCCATCTTCTGGATCGAGTCCGGTGGTCTGTATGAAGTGTCCCCCAACCTGATCTTCACCGGTCACGGCTGGTTCACCACCGCCATCATGGCCAACCAGGACTTCTATGAAGGCCTGCCCGAGGAAGACCAGCAACTGGTTCAGGAAGCGGCGGACTACGCGTTCGACAAGATCATCGATCACATCGACGGCCTGGCGGAAGAATCCCTTGAGAAAATCAAGGAAGCCAGCGACGACGTGACCGTCACCAAACTGAACGACGAGCAGATCGAAGCCTTCCGCGATCGTGCGCCACAGGTAGAGGAAACCTTTATCGAAATGACGGGCGAAAGCGGTAAGGAACTGCTTGAGCAATTCAAGGAAGACCTGAAAGAGGTCCAGAGCAACTGATGCTTGAGCCGCCCCGGGGTACGCCCCGGGGCCGGTTTTTCTTCTGGATTTAAAACGGAGTTCTCACCATGACCAATTCAGCCACTGAACCGGATGAAGCGGCGGGCTACAAATCGGGTCTGCCTGGCCCACTGGGCGTTGTTGACCTGATTATGGCCAAGATAGAGGCCGTGATGCTTGCCATCGGGGTGCTGCTGATGGCCCTGAACACGTGCATCAACGTCATTGCCCGGTTTGTCTTCGGAGAGGGGTTGTTTTTCTCGGGTGAGATCAACCGCATCCTCATTATTCTCATTACGTTTGCCGGCCTGGGATATGCCGCACGCCATGGGCGTCACATCCGTATGTCGGCCATCTACGACACGCTGCCGACCAAGGGTCGCAAGATCCTGATGATCATCATCGCCCTGTTTACATCGGTGGTCATGTTCATCCTCTGCTACTACTCCGTGGACTACATCATGAACCTGTACGACCGGGGTCGTGTCCTGCCCGCTCTGAGGCTTCCCATCTGGATTATCTATGTCTGGGCCCCTGTGGGCTTCGCCATCACCGGCGTCCAGTATGTGCTGACAGCCATCAAGAACATGGTGGCCAAGGACGTTTACCTGTCGACCTCGGTACTGGATGGTTACGCCGACACTGAAACCGAAGTCTGACACCCGCACGGGCAAAAGAAAAAAGGAATCAAATCATGGCAACGTTGCTACTGGTGATCATGATCGTCCTGCTCCTGCTGGGCTTCCCGATGATGATCCCCCTGATGACCGCCGCGCTTGTCGGCTTCTACCAGATGTTCAATGGCTTCGACCAGATGACCATCCTGGTACAACAGATGATGGGCGGCATCCGACCCGCCTCGCTGATCGCCGTACCCATGTTTATCCTGGCGGCGGATATCATGACCCGAGGGCACTCCGCTGACCGTCTGATCGCCATGGTCATGTCGTTTATCGGCCATGTGAAAGGCGGCCTGGCCATCAGTACGGCGGCCTCCTGCACCCTTTTCGGCGCCGTCTCCGGCTCTACCCAGGCCACGGTGGTGGCCATCGGCTCGCCGCTGCGGCCGAAGATGCTCAAGGCCGGCTACTCGGACTCCTTTACCCTGGCCCTGATCATCAACGCCAGTGATATCGCCTTCCTGATACCCCCCAGTATCGGCATGATTATTTACGGGGTCATTTCAGAGACCTCCATCGCCGAACTGTTCATTGCCGGTATCGGCCCCGGCATCATGATCCTTATGATGTTCTCGGCCTACTGCCTGTTCTATGCCATCCGCCACAAGGTCCCCACCGAAGACAAGTCCAGTTGGGGCGACAGGGCCCGTGCCGTACGGGAGGCCCTCTGGCCGCTGTTCTTCCCGGTGATCATCGTGGGTGGTATCTATGGCGGCATCTTCAGCCCCACCGAGGCGGCGGCGGTCTGCGTGCTCTATGCCCTGCTGCTGGAATTCGTGATCTTCCGCTCCCTCAAGACCATCGATATCTACCGTATCGCCAAGTCCACCGGCCTGATTACCGCCGTGGTCTTTATCCTGGTGGCCGCCGGTAACGGTTTCTCCTACATCATCTCGTTCGCGCAGATCCCGCAGGCCATCCTGTCAGCGGTTGGCGTCAACGAGGCAGGTCCGGTGGGTGTACTGATCGCCATCTGCGTGTCCTTCTTCATCGCCTGTATGTTTGTGGATCCCATCGTGGTGATCCTGGTACTGACGCCCATCTTCGCACCGGCCATCCAGGCCACGGGGCTCGATCCGGTGCTGGTCGGTGTGCTGATAACGCTGCAGGTGGCCATTGGCTCCGCCACGCCGCCGTTCGGCTGCGATATTTTCACGGCCATCGCCATTTTCAAACGCCCCTACTGGGAAGTCATCCGAGGGACGCCACCGTTTGTCATCATGCTGATAGCGGCGGCGGGCCTGATCATTGCCTTCCCGCAAATTGCGCTGTTCCTGCGGGACGTGGCATTCCGTTGATCAAAAAGCGCTGGTTTGCGCTGAGGAGGTGATCATGTTTCGACGAATCCTGGTAGCCGTGGACGGCTCCAAGCCGGCACTGGATGCGGTTGAGAAGGCGGTGGAGTTCCAGAAGCTCACCGGCGCCGAGCTGTACCTGATCTGTGTCTACAAGCACCACAGCCTGTTTGAGGCGTCGCTGTCCATGGTGCGTCCGCAGGAGCTTCAGATTCCCGACGAGGCCCTGTCCGAGTATGCAAGGGACGTGGTGGAGTATGCCAAGCAGTATGCCATCCAGGCGGGTGCGCCCAGCGTCCGTGGCTTCGTCAAGGGCGGCAGGCCGTCCAAGACCATCGTCAAGTTTGCCAAGCAGCATGACGTGGACCTGATCGTGGTGGGCTCCCGTGGCACCCACAGCGACAAGGACGGCATGATACTGGGCAGTGTCTCCCAGCGGGTGGCCAGCATGGCCAGATGCCCCACCCTGGTGGTCTGAGCTATTGATAAACCGTCCGTCTGCCCCCATTATCAGTGGCAAGTTATAGCAGACGACAATTTACAGAAAATCAGTCAGGTGTCATGAAACCATTTCCGCCGTGAAATGTCTCAATGGCATAATGTTGAGGATTGAAACTTAAGCACCGTCCATTATTATGGCGGTACGGATGTAACACCGATCGATCAGATGACGGAGATGAACATGGATAACAGGCGTTTTAACGTCAACCAGAACCAGGGTACCTACGCGGCCACCCGTGCCGGTGCTGGTACCGGAATCAGCACCGATGCCATGAAGGTGCTGCGTAACACCTATATGTTGCTGGCCATGACGCTTGTATTCAGTGCGGTCATGGCGGGCGTGGCCATGGCGCTCAACCTGAGCCACGGCGTCGGCCTGATGTGCTCCCTGGGCGCCCTGGCGCTGATCTGGCTGGTACTTCCCCGTACCGCCAACAGCCCCGCCGGCATCGGTGTGGTGTTCGCCTTTACCGGCCTGCTGGGCATTTCCCTTGGGCCGCTACTGTCCCACTACCTGTCCATGTCCAATGGCGGCACCATCGTAATGCAGGCGCTGGGCGGCACCGCCCTGGTGTTCTTCACCCTGTCCGGCTATGTGCTGACCACCAAGAAGGACTTCTCCTTCATGCGCAGCTTCCTGGTCGCGGGCATGGTCGTGGTGATCGCTGCCATGCTGGGTGGCCTGGTCGCCAGCCTGTTTGGTGTTGATATCAGCATGCTCAGCCTCGCCCTGAGCGCGGCCATCGTACTGCTGATGTCTGGCTTCATCCTGTACGACACCAGTCGTATTGTGAACGGCGGCGAGACCAACTACGTGATGGCGACGGTCGGGCTGTACCTCAGCATCTACAACCTGTTCACATCCCTGCTTCACCTTCTGGGAGCGTTCAACGAGTAAGCGCTCCGGCGTCATTATTCGTACGCTTAAGGGCCCCGCAACGCGGGGCCTTTTTCGTCAGCCCGGCCTGAATCCTGCTGTCAGCCGCTTTATGGCACAATAGCGCCCATGGATCCCAGGAGACACACCATGCCCCCTACCGAGGCCCACCAGGCGCCCGGCTATACCCTGGTCATTACCGGCGCCCCGTACAGCAGCCAGGCCCCGGCAACGGCGCTCGCCTTCTGCCAGGCCCTGGTCGATACCGGCCATACCTGTGATCGCCTGTTCCTCTATGGCGATGGGGTGTACCTTGCGTCCGCCCTGAATACCCCGCCATCGGACGAAACCGACTGGACCGCCGAATGGCAGGCCCTGCTGTCGCGGCACCGGATTCCCGCCGTGGCCTGCATCGCCTCCTGCCTGCGTCGGGGCCTCCTGGATGAACAGGAAGCCACCCGCTATGAGCGGCCGGCCTCGAACCTGGCCAGCGGCTTCGACATTGCTGGCCTTGGGGAATGGGTGGAGGCCCAATCCTCATCCAATCGCGTCATCTATTTCCACGGAGGTGCCTGAGATGGACGACACGTTGCTGATGGTGATCGACCGGGCACCCTACGGCGACTGGCAGGGCCGCGAGGCGCTGGACATGGCCTTTTCCCTGGCCGCCTTTGACCGACCGGTGGCCCTGCTGTTCCGTGGTGAGGGAGTCAACTGGCTGCGCCCTGGCCAGGACGGTGATGCAGTCCGGCAGAAGACCGTGAGCCGCAACCTGGGGGCGGCCAGGATGTTCGGGGTGTCGGAACTCTATGCCGATAAAGCCGCCATGGCCCGTTTTGGTCTCACCGAACCAACTCCGGAGGCGGTCTCCGTTACCCCGGATCCGGCCTTTTACCGGCTGTTCCATCAGGTAGTGCAATTATGAGCCACCAGACCGACAGCATGCTCACCCTCCATATTCTCAACAAGGCACCGGGACACCCCCGGTTCACCGCCTGTCTCGTGGGTATGGCCGAGGGAGACCTGTTGCTGCTGACCGAGAATGCCGTGCTCGCCCTGGCGGACGACAACGTCCGGCTACCGGCATCGACCCGGGCCCTCGCCGCCGACTGCAAGGCCCGGGGCATTGGCGGCGACGTCCCGCTGGTAGACTACCGGGGCATGGTCCAACTCACCGACCGCTTCTCACGTATTATCAGCTGGTAGGAGGATATCCGTGGCACTACCCGAACGGAATAATGAGGGTTTCCTGGAGGACGCCTGGCAATGGGACGAAGCCGTGGCCAGGGTCATCGCCGACGAATCCGATATTGAGTTAACGGAGAAACACTGGGAAATCATCTGGTTGCTGAGGGATTTTTACAGGGAACATGAAATGGCGCCCCCGTCCAACCGGCTGTTCGTCAAGGCCGTCCGGGAAACCCTGGGGGAAGACCGGGGCAACAGCATCTACCTGATGCAACTCTTCACCGGCACACCCGCCAAGACCGCCTGCCGCATTGCCGGACTGCCACGACCCACTAACTGCCTGTAAATAAAGAAAAGCCCCGAAGTTCTCAGAACTTCGGGGCTTTTACTGCCTGGTCCGATCTCCAGACGATCAGTACGGCCTGCCAGATACCTTATTGGTAGTAGGCATTTTCCTTGTAGGAGTGGTCGGTGACGTCGCGCACCGCGCTGATTTCCGGAACACGCTCCTTCAGGGTGGACTCAACGCCCTGCTTCAGGGTCAGGCTGACAGCACTACAGCCCTGGCAACCACCACCGAAGCGAAGCACAGCCACGGACTCGTCGACGATCTCCACCAGTTGCACGTCACCACCATGGGACGCCAGTCCGGGGTTGATCTCCGATGCCAGTACGTAGTTCACCCGGTCCGGCAGCGGCGCGTCCTCATCAATATTCGGCACCTTGGCGTTGGGCGCCTTGATGGTCAGTTGGCCGCCCATCTGGTCCTTGGCGTAGTCCACATGGGCCTCTTCCAGGAAGGGTACGGAGTTCTGGTCCAGGTACAGGGTGAACTTGTCCAGGTCCAGCTGCTCATCGGTGGGCACCACCTCGTTGGGTGGACAGTAGGCCAGGCAGGTTTCAGCATGCTTGGTACCCGGCTGCGTCACGAAGATGCGCACGCCCATGCCTTCCACATCCTGCTTGTTGATCAGTTCGGCAAGATAGTCTCTTGCGGAGTCGGTAACGGTTACCAATGCCATTTCTTCAACCTGTCAGTAAGTGTGAGTCTATTTTAACGGAGAACCCGGTTTCCTGAAAGACCAAGTATTTTGGTCGGATTTTATGTCAATAAGGCCCCGGCCTGTGGTTTTCAAGGCCCACCCGGTCGCGCCCGGCAGGACTCGACCACTCAATTCTGGTATTATGCCCGGCTCGAAACCGTACACTCATTATGCCCGGACAACCCAGAACATGACCGATCGCGCGACCCGACTTGCCCAGCTCCACCAGGCCCTCAAGGAACGTATTGTGGTCCTTGATGGCGGCATGGGTACCATGATCCAGAACCAGCAACTGGATGAAGCCGCCTTCCGCGGCGAGCGCTTCCGGGATTACGAACGGGAGGTCAAGGGCAATAACGACCTGCTCTGCCTGACCCAGCCCGACCTGCTGACCCGCATCCACGGCGACTACCTGGCAGCGGGCGCGGATATCATCGAGACCAATACCTTCAACTCCACCCGCCTTTCCCAGGCGGACTACGGTCTGGAGGACATTGTACCGGAACTGAACCGGGAATCCGCCCGCCTGGCCCGGGAAATCGCCGACGAATTCACCGCCCGCGAGCCCCACAAGCCCCGGTTTGTGGCCGGCGCCATCGGCCCCACCTCCCGCACCGCCTCCATCTCGCCGGACGTGAACAATCCCGGCTACCGGAACGTGGATTTCCAGACCCTGGTGGACAACTACTACGAAGCGGCCCAGACCCTCACCGAGGGCGGCTGCGACCTGCTGCTGATCGAAACCATCTTCGATACCCTTAACGCCAAGGCCGCCATCTACGCGGTACAGCAGTATTTCGAGGATTCCGGTATCGAATTGCCGCTGATGATCTCCGGCACCATCACCGATGCCTCCGGCCGCACCCTGTCCGGCCAGACCACCGAGGCCTTCTGGAACTCCATCGCCCACGCCCGCCCCCTGACCGTCGGCCTTAACTGCGCCCTGGGGGCCGATGCGCTGCGCCCTTATGTGGAAGAGTTGTCCGCCAAGGCGGAAACCTATGTCAGCGCCCATCCCAATGCCGGCCTGCCCAACGAGTTTGGTGAATACGACCAGACGCCGGAGGAAATGGCGGAGATTATCGAAGGCTTCGCCCGGGACGGTTTCCTGAACATCATCGGTGGTTGTTGCGGCTCACGCCCGGATCATATCGAGGCGATCGCCAACGCCGTCGCCAAGTATCCACCCCGTAAGATTCCCGAGCGCCCCAAGGCCCTGCGCCTGTCCGGCCTGGAGCCCTTTACCGGTGATGAAAACACCCTGTTCATCAATGTGGGTGAACGCACCAACGTCACCGGCTCCAAGCGCTTCCTGCGGCTGATCAAGGAAGAGCAGTACGAGGAAGCCCTCAGCGTGGCCCGGGACCAGGTGGAGAACGGTGCCCAGATCATCGATATCAACATGGACGAGGGCATGCTGGATTCGAAGGACGTCATGGTGACGTTCCTGAACCTGGTGGCTTCCGAGCCGGATATTTCCCGGGTCCCCATCATGCTCGACTCCTCCAAGTGGGAGGTGATCGAGGCCGGCCTGCGCTGTGTCCAGGGCAAGTCGGTGGTCAACTCCATCTCTCTCAAGGAAGGCGAGGAGGAGTTCCTCAAACGGGCCCGGGACTGCATGCGTTATGGCGCCGCCGTGGTGGTCATGGCCTTTGACGAGGACGGCCAGGCGGATACCTTCGAGCGCAAGACCGAGATCTGCAAGCGCTCCTACGACCTGCTGGTGGGTATCGGCTTCAATCCCGGCGACATCATCTTCGACCCCAACATCTTCGCCATCGCCACCGGCATTGAGGAACACAACAACTACGCGGTGGATTTCATCAACGCCACCCGCTGGATCCGTGACAATCTGCCCCACGCGTCCATTTCCGGTGGGGTGAGCAACGTGTCCTTCTCCTTCCGGGGCAACGACGTCGTGCGCGAGGCCATCCACTCGGTGTTCCTGTACCACGCCATCAAGGCGGGCATGAACATGGGCATTGTCAACCCCGGCCAGTTGGTGGTCTACGATGAGATCGACCCGGAACTGAAGGAACTGGTGGAGGACGTGGTCCTCAACCGCCGGGACGATGGCACCGACCGTCTGCTGGAGATTGCTGAGCGTTACAAGGGCCAGGGCGGCAAGACCCGGGAAGAAGACCTGGCCTGGCGTGAATGGCCGGTGGAGAAGCGGGTCGAGCATGCCCTGGTCAAGGGCGTGACCACCTACATTGTTGAAGATACGGAAGAGTGCCGCCAGCGGGCGGAACACCCCATCGAGGTCATCGAAGGCCCGCTGATGGACGGCATGAACGTGGTGGGCGACCTGTTCGGCGACGGCAAGATGTTCCTGCCCCAGGTGGTCAAGAGCGCCCGGGTGATGAAGCAGGCGGTGGCCCACCTGATCCCCTACATCGAGGCGGAGAAGTCCGAAGGTCAGAAGGCAAAGGGCAAGATCCTCATGGCCACGGTGAAGGGCGATGTCCACGATATCGGCAAGAACATCGTCGGCGTGGTGCTGCAGTGCAACAATTACGAGGTTCTCGACCTGGGCGTGATGGTGCCCTGCGAGAAGATCCTGGAAACCGCCAAAGCCGAGAACGTGGATATTATCGGCCTGTCCGGGCTGATCACCCCGTCACTGGATGAAATGGTCCATGTGGCCAAGGAGATGCAGCGCCTGGACTTCCAGGTTCCGCTGATGATTGGCGGTGCCACCACCTCCAAGGCTCATACCGCGGTGAAGATCGAGCCACAGTACAAGAACGACCTGGCACTGTACGTATCGGACGCCTCCCGCTGCGTGAACGTGGCCTCCACCCTGCTCAGCCGCAACGGTAAGCCCGACTACGTGGAGAAAACCCGCAAGGAATACGACGAGATCCGCGAGCGCCGCAAGAAACGGGGCGACCGGACCAAGCTGGTGTCCCTGTCGGAAGCCCGTGAACGCGCACCGGAGATCGGCTTCGACGGATTCACACCGGTGAAGCCCGCTTTCACTGGCGTTCGCACCTTCGATGACTATGACCTCAACGAACTGCTGGACTACATCGACTGGACGCCATTCTTTATCTCCTGGGACATCGCCGGCAAGTATCCCGCTGTGTTCGATGATCCCAAGCGCGGCGAAGCCGCCCGCACCCTGTTCGATGACGCGCAACAGATCCTGCGCCGGATGATCGACGAGAAGCGGGTGCAGGCCCGGGGCGTGATCGGGTTCTGGCCGGCCCACCGTCGTGGTGACGACATCGTGGTCTACCGGGACGAGAGCTGCAGTGAAGAGCTGACCGTCCTCCATCACCTGCGCCAGCAGGATGACAAGGCCTCCGGCCAGACCATGCGGGCACTTTCGGATTTCGTGATGCCGGAAGGGTCGGACCAGTGCGACTACGTGGGCGGCTTTGCGGTTACCGCCGGTATCGGCGCCGAGGAGTTCTCCCAGGAATTCAAGGACGCCAACGACGACTACAATGCGATCATGGTCAAGGCCCTGGCGGACCGGCTCGCGGAAGCCTTTGCCGAGCGCATGCACGAGCGGGTGCGGAAGGAATTCTGGGGCTACCAGCCACAGGAACACCTGGACAACGACGACCTGATCCGGGAGAAGTACCAGGGCATCCGCCCTGCCCCGGGCTACCCGGCCTGCCCGGACCACACCGAGAAGGAAATTCTGTTCGATCTGCTGAAGGCACCGGAGAACACCGGTATCGAACTGACCGAGCACTTCGCCATGTTCCCGACGGCGGCGGTGTCGGGCTGGTACTTTGCCCACCCGGAATCGAAATACTTCGCCGTGGGCAAGATTGGCAAGGACCAGGTCACCGACTATGCCGACCGCAAGGGTATCAGCCGGGCCGAAGCCGAGCGCTGGCTGGCCCCCAGCCTGGCCTACGATCCGGCGGAGTAAGGGGAGTGGCGCCGGGTACCATGCCCGGGCCGACTCACTGGTACAGGGCAACTCACCGACAGGAGACCCGATGACGGACAACAACGACAACAACCAGGACCGGTCCGACGGATCCCGTGGGAAGAAGAATCCCGGGATCCTCAAGATCATGCAGAGTGTGCTGGCAGGGGCATTCGGGGTGCAGTCGGGCAAGCGGCATCAGGAGGACTTCAGCAGTCAGAGTCCCTGGCCGTATATTATTGCCGGTATCCTCTTCACGGTGGGGTTTGTGGTTGCGCTGGCGCTGATCGTCGGCTGGGTGCTGTCCGGCCAGTGACGGTCGGTCAACCGATATTGGGTGATGGCGGGAAAACAGTGCGGGCAGGCCTCAGGCCTGCCGCCAGGCCTGGCCCTTTACAGGCCTGACACCCAGGTCACTGCGAAGGCGACTACCAGCAGTACCAGCATGGTGAAGGCGATGGCATCGACCTGGCTGTCTTTCAGTGAGCTTTTCTTCATATCCGGTTCTCCAATGAATTTTTGTTGATCTTGTGATGGTGACGTCCGGTTACCACGTCCAGAATGTACTTTAATCTAGGCTACCCGCCCCTTCAAGTCCACCCACAAGGGTTTCAGGGTGCCAGGTTCATCAAACATTTACCGCCCGAACGGGCGTTGGGGCCACCCCTTACTTATCTCAAAAATCGATTACCATATTTTGAAATAATCATTTTAAGAATAAGGACGTAGTGCTATCCTGCCCCGCATCATTACCCATTGACCAGTGTACCGCCGGAATACCCGGGCGGGGCACTACAGCGCCCTCGCGACTGGCACCGCGGGGATGTGCAACAGGACGATTCAGGATCATTGAACTATGTACGTCTATGATGAACACGACCGGCAGATACTGGCGGAGCGGGTAGCCCAGTTCCGGGACCAGACCGATCGTGCGCTGGCTGGCGAACTGGCCGAGGACGAGTTCCTCCCCCTGCGCCTGCAGAACGGGCTTTATGTACAGCGCCTCGCGCCCATGCTGCGGATCTGCATTCCCTACGGCATGCTGCGTGCCGATCAGTTGCGCCGCCTGGCCCGGATCACTCGTGACTATGACAAGGGCTATGCCCATTTCACCACCCGCCAGAACGTACAGTTGAACTGGCCGGCGCTGGAAGACGTGCCGGATATCCTGGCGGAACTGGCGGAAGTGGAAATGCACGCTAACCAGACCAGCGGCAACTGCATCCGTAACACCACCACGGACCAGTTCTCCGGCGTCCAGACCGACGAGATTGCGGACCCGCGCCCCTACTGCGAGATCATCCGTCAGTGGTCCACCTATCATCCGGAGTTCGCCTTCCTGCCCCGGAAGTTCAAGGTGGCGGTCAACGCCTCCGAGCATACCGACCGTGCGGCCATCCAGGTACATGATATTGGCCTGCAGATGGTGCGCAACGATGCCGGTGAACTTGGCTTCCGTGTCCATGTTGGTGGCGGTCTCGGCCGTACCCCCATGGTTGGCCCGGCGATCCGCGACTTCCTGCCGGAGCTGGACCTGCTGACCTACCTGGAAGCCATCCTGCGGGTGTACAACCGCTATGGCCGCCGGGACAACAAGTACAAGGCGCGGATCAAGATCCTGGTCAAGGCGCTGACACCGGAAGGCTTCGCCGAGCGCGTGGAAGCGGAGTGGGCCCACATCAAGGACTCCCCCACCCGCCTGACCCACGATGCCATCGAGCGCATGAAGGGCTACTTTACCGAGCCGGACTATGAGGCCCTGGAGGACAACCCGGAATCCCTGGTGTCCGCCCGTGCCGAGAGCAGGCCGTTCGACAACTGGGTGACCCGCAACGTCAACGAGCACAAGAAGCCCGGCTACGCCATTGTCACCCTGACCATGAAGAAGACCGGTACCCCGCCGGGCAACGTCTCCGACCGTCAGCTGGAGCAGATCGCCGATCTGGCAGAGCAGTACAGCATGGGCGAGGTACGGGTGACCCACGAGCAGAACGTGGTACTGGCGGATGTACGTCAGGACCAGCTGTATGACCTGTGGCAGGCCATCCGCCCCATGGGCTTTGCCACCGCCAACCTGAATACCCTGACGGACGTGATCTGCTGCCCGGGCGGCGACTACTGCGCCCTGGCCAATGCCAAGTCGATCCCGGTGGCCGAGTCCATCCAGCGCCGGTTCGATAACCTGGACTTCCTCTATGACCTGGGCAACATCGACCTGAACATATCCGGTTGCATGAACGCCTGCGGTCACCACCATGTGGGCCACATTGGCGTGCTGGGTGTCGACAAGAAGGGTGAGGAGTACTACCAGATCAGCCTTGGCGGCGCGTCCCAGCATGACGCCGCCATTGGCAAGATCCTGGGCCCGTCCTTTGCCCGTGAGGACATGCCGGAGGTGATTGAGAAACTGATTGGTGTGTATGTGGACAACCGTACCGAGGAAGAGGAATTCCTCGACACCTACCGCCGGATCGGCATCACCCCGTTCAAGGAGCGCGTCTATGCCTGATATCGTTCGCCACGACGGCAGTATCGTTGCCGATCACTGGCAGGTCCTTGAGCATCCCGCCGAAGGCGAGACCCTGACGCTGCCGGAAGGCCCCTGCCTGGTGCCGGCGGAACTCTGGCTGGCCGGCCGTGAACACTATGCCGGTAACGATCAGGTGGGCCTGTGGCTGGACAGCCACGAGGAACCGGAACTCATCGCCGATCACGTGCACGAGCTGCCCCTGATCGCGGTAAACTTTCCCAAGTTCAGCGACGGTCGCGGTTATTCCACCGCCCGTCTGCTGCGGGAGCGTTTCGACTACCGGGGAGAACTGCGGGCCATTGGTGACGTCCTGCTGGACCAGCTCCAGTTCATGAAGCGCTGCGGCTTCGACAGTTACGCCCTGCGGGCGGACAAGGACATCAACAAGGCGCCGCGCTGCCTGAATTTCTTCAGCAATGCCTACCAGGCGGCCACGGACAATGACGAGCCGCTGTTCCGCCGGCGCGGGGAATTCCCGGTAGCGGACACCGCCTGATACTGATCCGGAAACAAAAAAACGCTGGCCGAAGCCAGCGTTTTTTTATGGGCGTCGGTCTATGGCAGGCGCCCGTCCCTGACACCGGCCACATACACGCCTCAGAGGCTGTGATCCAGCACGATCTTGCCGCTGGACTGGCCGGCCAGGAAGGCCTTCAGGGCACTGTCGAGGTCCTTGCGGCCAATATCCCGGGCGGACGCCTCGGTCTTCGGGCAGGTCCACTCGCTGGAAAGCTTCTTCCAGACCGCTTCCTTGTCTGCCAGCGGGATTTCCACGGAGTCCACACCCAGCAGGTTCACGCCCCGGAGGATAAACGGCATCACCGTGGTTTCCACCTTGGGGCCGGCCACCAGGCCACAACAGGACACCGAGCCACCCGGCTGGACCTGCTTGAGGATTTCCGCCAGCGGGCTGCCACCCACGGTATCCACGGCGTTGGCGAATGCGGGTTTCAGCATCGGCTTGGAAGAGGCCTCCAGGGCATCCCGGCCCAGCACTTCCGCCGCACCGAGCGACTTCAGGGTGTCGGCGTGATCGGGCTTGCCGGACACAGCGGTCACCTGGAAGCCAAGACCCGCCAGGATCTCAACGGCCACGGTCCCCACTGCCCCGCTGGCGCCGGATACCAGCACCGGCCCCTGCTCAGGGGTTGCCCCCATGCGCAGCAGCTTACCAACGCACAGGCCCGCGGTCAGGCCGGCGGTGCCGTAGATCATGGCCTTGCGGGCGTCCCAGCCTTCGGGCATGGCCACGCACCACTGCGCCGGCACCCGGATATACTCACCAAAGCCGCCCGGGGTGTTCATGCCCAGGTCATAGCCGGTGACGATCACCTGGGCCCCGACGGCGGGACTGCCACCGGAGGCCACCACTTCGCCGGCGGCATCAATGCCGGGGGTGTGGGGAAAGTTGCGGGTCACGCCCTTGTTGCCGGAGGCGGACAGGGCGTCCTTGTAGTTCAGGGAGGAGTGGCTGACACGGATCAGCACCTCGTTATCCGGAAGATCAGCCGTATTACAGGTTTCCTCGGCACCCACGTAGTCACCATCCTGCTCGTGAACACGCCATGCCTGATAGTCGGTATCGTTGCTCATTGCCTGTCTCCTGGGGTTGAGGAATGCTTTGTTATTGGATGTTCTGGTTGCGGAAGGCACTCAGCACGCGCCAGACCGTGGCTTCCAGGGCGGCGCTGGTGGCCAGTCCCAGCTTCTCCGGTAGCGTCCGCTTACGCTGGAAGCTGACCGACACCACATCCGAGCGATCACAGGCGTCGATCAGGTACTCGTCGGAGGTGCGAATCTCATCCACCAGCTTCACTTCCAGTGCCCGGGTGCCGAACCAGATATCACCGTTGGACACCTTGTCCACATCCAGGTCAGGCCGCCGCTCACGGACGTAGTCCTTGAACAGGTGGTGGGTGTCCTCCAGGTCTTCCAGGAACTTGCGGCGCCCCTTCTCGGTATTCTCACCGAAGATGGTCAGGGTCCGCTTGTGCTCGCCGGCGGTGAGGATCTCGTAGTCCACATCGTGCTTCTTGAGTACCCGATGGAAGTTCGGCAACTGGGCCACCACACCGATGGAGCCGAGTACCGCAAAGGGGGACGCCACGATCCGGTCCGCCACGCAGGCCATCATGTAGCCACCACTGGCGGCCACCTTGTCGACACAGGCGGTCAGGTGGATACCCTTGCCCCGGATGCGGTCAAGCTGCGACGCCGCCAGACCATAGGCGTGGACCAGGCCGCCGCCGCTCTCCAGGCGCACCACCACTTCGTCACGCCCCGGCTCGGCCACCGACAGCACCGCCGTCACGGATTTCCGCAGGGTTTCGGTATCGCTGGCCTTGATGTCGCCGTCAAAGTCGATCACAAAGGTCTTCGGCCGGGTTTCCTCTTCTTTCCCGTCGGCGGACTTGCCGGCTTTCTTTTTCTTCAGTTTTTCCGCCTTCTGCCTGGCTTTCTTCCAGAGTTTACGCTGGTCCGGGGAGAGCATCCGCATCTCGATGGCTTCCCGCAGCTTGCGGTACTTTTCGTTGAGTCGGCGAACGGTGAGTTCGCCTTCGTCGTCACCCTCCCCCCGGCTTTTCTGTATGGACGTGGCCGCCACCACGATGACCACCACTACCGCAATCACAAAGGTCACGACTTTCGCGAGAAAGAGACCGTAGTCAGACAGGAATTCCAAGGCACGCTCCATGATCGACTGCAAATGAGAGTCCTGATTGTAACCGAGGCCATAGCGGGTACAACCATCCGGGGACGAAAGTTGCACAGTGGGGAAGGAAATTCGTCAAACGATCGTTTGATTTTTCCTTGACACTCCCCCTGCACGTCCCTAAAGTCGAATTGAACTGGCTGGCCGGGAGACCCGGCAGTCCCCGCTGGTTTGTTGCCAGCCGGTCCGCCCAGCACGATGCGAACCGCTCGTTCGCAGAGTTTGTTACACAAAAGGGAAAAACAATGTCCGTAGCCCAGGTATTCGAAAAATTCGAACAGAACTTCAACCCCGATGCCGCTGAAGGCATGGATCTGGTGTTCCAGTTCAACATCGAGGACGACCAGAACTACCACCTGATCATCAAGGACCGCACCTGCAAGATGGTCCAGGGCGATCATGACGACCCCTCCGTTACCCTGATCATGGATTCCGCCACCCTCAATGGCATCGTCTCCGGCGAGACCGATGGCATGCAGGCGTTCATGTCCGGCCAGCTCCGCGCTGAAGGCGACATGATGCTGGCCACCAAGCTCGGACAGCTGTTCTCGCTGAACTGATCCACCGTTCACGGAACGACAAAGGGCATCCCGTGGGATGCCCTTTTCTTTTACTGGCCTGACTGCCCTACTCTTCGTCCCAGAGCTTAACCGCCGACCTGGCCTCCTCATTCACCGGCACCGTCACCAGCCCGCTGGACGAAAGCCGGACATCGTACAGGGCGCCATCCCGGAACGGCATATAGGTGGCACTGCCGTAGATCCCCTCCATGAACGGCAGGTTCCAGGCCTGATCCAGCTCCCACAGGTCCGGCCAGCCCTGCTCGCCCACCGCCTCAACCGTGCGCGCATCGTTGCGTTCCTGCTCCAGGGAATGATAGCGCCCGCTGATCCGTTCCAGGCGATAGCCCGGCGCCACACCAAGCCAGCCGAACGGACCGCCAAAACGGATGATGCGGGCATCAAGCTGCCACTCATCACCACGGAGGGTCCAGTTCTCCGCAGGCTCCCCCGGCTGGTCCAGCCGGACCCGCCAGGTCTGGTCACCAATTGCCTCGATGCGCAGAGAGCCAATGGTTTCCATATGGGAGAGCGCCTGGTAGTGGCGCAACTGCATGGCCACGGCAACACCGTAGAGACCACCACCCACCAGCACAATGACGAACATGCCCTTGATCCAGCCCAGCAGCCACCGGGGGCGCAGGAAGAACGCCAGACCAATGAGCACCAGGATACCGCCGAGTCCGGCCAGTACGAGCATCGCCATTGGATAGGACATTGGTTACAGCCCCCCGTCGTCCAGGGAGGACTCCGCCAGCTTCAGGAGATCCGGATTGCGGTTGTCGCGGGTGCCGATGGTCTCAATGTAGTACTCCAGGGACGTCAGGGCATCCGCCAGGGATTCGAGCACCGCGCTGCCCGGTGGTTCCTTCACATCCAACAGCCGTTCCTGGATGGACCGGGCCACCCGTTCCATCACGTCCGCCGCGTCCGGATCGCCGGTCATCAGCAGACCGCCCCAGATGCTGTGCAGGGTGTGGGGCAGGTTCGCCAGGTGGAGCTTGTCGTAATCGGACTCCACAAACGCGGTGATGGCACGCTTGGCCAGGGTCAGCGCGCTGCGGGCCTCGTCCCCCACCACAATGCTGGCTTCCCGCAGGTAGAGGGATTCCTCCCGGACCTCCGGACGGGCCATGGCCAGGGCATCGGTCTCGGAGGTAATGCCCCGGGATACCATCTGCTGGACCGCATTCTCGATCCCCAGCACGGCATCCGCCAGGGAATAGAGTTCATCCTCCGCCGGCAGCGATCCGGCGTGCTCCCAGGTACGCAGCCGCTCGGCCTCGCCCTGGGCGATTTCCCCAAGCTGGTTGAGGTCGAGCATGTTCAGGGTGTTGGACAGCCGGTTGAGGGAATCGGCAATGGTGGACAGCTCGCTCAGGTCCGGCTCGATGCCACGCTCGATAATATCCAGGCGGTCCTTGAGCTGGTTGAGCTCGTCCTGCAGGGCCTCGGACAGGGACTTGAGCACATCCGCGCCGGGGCCATACAGACGCTTGCGGTGGGCCTCCATCATGGATTCCGGATAGTCCGATGGCGCCAGGTTCCAGGCGGACAGTATTCGCTGTACCTCCTGGTTGCCGGAGCCGCTCCGGTAAAGCAGATAGACCATCTCCCGGATAATGGATTCGTCCAGGGTCCGCCGTGCCGCCGTGCGGCCCACATAGACCATGTCGCGGCTGTACTTCTCGACACGCATCAGCAGGCGCTTGCGGGCCTTGTTGAAGCCCATGGCGCGATCGGTCATGGTATCCGCCACCACCATCAGCAGGCACCAGAGCTGCTTCAGCTGCCCTTCCCCGCACAGGCGCGCAAACCCCCGCGACGCACGGGACAGAAGCTTCTTGCTGACTACCTCGTTGCGTTCCCGGATCACCCCGATCAAGGCCACCTGGAACATCAGGCGCATGCGCCGGGCGTAGGTCTCGAACTCGTCGTCCGACAGGTCCAGGGGCTCGGTAGCGGTGCCGATGCAGAAATCCGGGCGCTTCTCGGTGTCCAGCTCAAAAAAGTGGGATTCCGGGTGTGGATGTTCGCCCCGCGCCACCCGCAGCTCGTTGATGATGGGCAGCAAAAGTTCCGGGTGGTCCTCCCGCTGCTGGTGGTAGTACTCCACATAACGGCGGAGGATGAACAGCGAACTGTTGAGGGTGGTGAGGAGGATGTTCTTGTCGTCGCTGGCACCAACGGGCACATCATTGGCCACGGTGACCGCTTCCTTGCACAGGAGGGTGCCGCCGCGCAGCTCCACCAGCACGAAGATGCCCCGGAGCTGGTTCAGGTAATCCACACAGTTCTGCAGGTCTTCACCGCTTTCGCGGTTCTCCTGGAAGCGCTCTAGGCTGGTTTCCGCATTGCGGATGGTCTGCTCTATCTCTTTCTTGACCAGATCGAACGACTGTGACTTCGTCGCTAGTGACGACTGAATCATAAACTGACGCTTCCTGTCTCAGCATGGCCTGCGCAGGTACCGTTTATACGCTTCAGGTACCTCCTGCACAGGCCTGGCCTGAACAGGGGTCTCCCGACGGTCGCGGGTCAGGCCCGCCCCGAATTCAACGGGTACTGCCTGGCCGGGCACCACACGACCCTTCTGGTACAGCGCGGGGGTTTCGCGGGTTACCCGGGCAAATCGCCGTAATACAAGGACTGTCCATTACTTATAACACAAAAGTTAGCCCGCTCAAGCGAGTGCGGCTATCACTTTCAAGAACTCCTAAACAGTTCTCAGTTCTATCGCATATCCTTACGAAACCCTTTTCATCACCCAGCCATTCATGTTGACGACCGCCAGAGGACTTCTCCGGCCGCCTTTTCCACCGTATCCAGGAACGCCTCGTGGGCGGCCAGTTCGTCATCGCTGGCTCGCACCACGGCCAGGGGCGGACGATCCGCCGGCAATCGCCGGATCGACTGGACACCTTCCTCGCCGTCGCTACCGGCGTCCAGCGACAGGGCCGTCTGGCCACCGGTCAGCAGCAGGAACACATCCGCCAGGATCTCGGCGTCCAGCAGGGCGCCGTGAAGCTCCCGGTTACTGTTATCAACGCCATAGCGTTTGCACAGCGCATCCAGGTTGTTCTTCTGCCCCGGATGCTTGCGCCGGGCGATGGCCAGGGTATCCAGCACGCCACAGTGGTCCGCCACCTTGCGCACCGGCTTGAGCCTGGCGAACTCGGCATCCATGAAGCCCACGTCGAAGGCCGCGTTGTGGATGACCAGCTCCGCGCCCTTGATGAACTCGAAGAACTCCTCGGCGACCTCGGCAAAACGGGGCTTGTCCGCCAGGAATTCGTTGGTGATTCCGTGTACCGAGATGGCTTCCTCTTCCACCTCCCGGTCCGGGTTGATATAGACATGGTAATGGCGACCGGTCAGTTGCCGCTCCATCACCTCCACACAGCCGATCTCGATAATGCGGTGACCTTCCGCCGGATCGATGCCGGTGGTTTCCGTATCCAGGACAATCTGTCTCATGCTTGCTCCTACTCCGCGTTGGCGCCTTCAAGCTGTTCAATGCCCAGGTTGGCCAGGGCGTCGGCCCGTTCGTTGCCCGGCACGCCGGAATGGCCCCGGACCCAGTGCCACCGGATGTCGTGGCGGGCCACTTCCTCATCCAGGGCGCGCCACAGGTCCTCGTTCTTCACCGGCTTGCGGGCGGCGGTTTTCCAGCCATTTTTCTTCCAGCCGTTCATCCACTCGGTGATGCCCTTGCGCACGTACTGGGAGTCGGTATACAGATCCACCTTACAGGAACGTTTCAGGGCCCGAAGCCCCTGGATGGCGGCCATCAATTCCATGCGGTTATTGGTGGTTGCCCGCTCCCCGCCGGACAGTTCCCGGGTGTGGCCACCATAGCTTAACAGTGCGCCCCACCCCCCGCGGCCGGGGTTGCCCTTGCAGGCGCCATCGGTATACAGCGTTACTCGTTCGCTCATCAAAGATTCCGGATTGCGTGTCCATCGGCATCACGCCGTGCCCTGCCCTGGGCGCGACCCTGTCGTGAAACGCCGAGTGTACCGGGACTGGGCAGCGGAATCACCTTACCGGGCCGCCATGCCCGACGACGGGCGATGGGGGCACAGACGCGCTTGGTGGCCAGCACGCAGTAGTAGGCGCCCAGCGGCAGCATGCTCTGGCTACCCACGTACTCGAGCAGACTGGCCCGCTCCACCAGTGAGTCACTCTGCACCGGCAGGCGGAAGAAATAGCTGCCGGAGCTCTCAACCGTGCATTCCAGCAGATTCAGCCAGTCCTCCATCCTCGATCGCAGCAGGAAACGCCCACCCCAGGGGCCCCGGCGACGTCGACTGAGCAACCGCCGGACGCCCCAGGAACTGATCGGGTTGAAACCCAGTAACAGCAACTGTCCGCCACCCCGTAGCACCCGGGTCGATTCGCGCAGGACCTGATGGGGCCATGCCGAGAAATCCGCCGTATGGTGCAGGATCACCAGGTCCACCGACCCCGAGGGAAATGGCAACTCGTCGGGATCGCAGACCACCACCCCGTCGGGCAGGTCCTTGCGCCAGTAAGGTGTGGCAATGATGTGCTGGGTGTAATCGGTGTCGATGGCCAGGGGCAGACGGTGGCTCAGGGCGACATGGAGCTGGCGGGCGCCGCCCAGGTCCGCCACATGGGTGTTCACGCAGGCATGCTGGTCCGCCAGCAGGGCCTGGCCCAGGGAAGACTGGAACCAGGCCTCCAGGCTGCGGTGAGAGGCCCGGTAATCGGGCTGTTGACGGCGTCGGCGGCGGATTAACCGCTGCCACTCCAAGCCACGCATGTCTGTCATCCCCTACCCCCTGTTCGCGAGTGTCCCTTGGGCACGCGCAACCCGATGCTTTATCATAGCAGTGACACTCCATCGCCTGAAGTAATGAGGCCACCACCTGAAATGAGGCGCCCATGCTGACCATTACACCGATTCCGGCATTCTCAGACAACTACATCTGGTGCCTGGCAGACACGGACTCCGGCAAGGCCCTGATCGTTGATCCGGGACAGGCATCACCGGTGGTGGACCACCTGGAACGTCACCGGCTCACCCTGGACACCATACTGGTCACCCATCACCACCCTGACCACACCGGGGGTATCGCGCAACTGCGTGAGCAACTGAATCCCCAACGGATCGTAGCGCCAGGCGGCTCCCCGTATACCGGCGGCACGGACACGGTCCACGCCGGTGATGACGTGGTCTGGCAGAGCCTGACCTTCCAGGTGATGGCCACGCCCGGCCATACCCTCGACCATATTGCCTATTTCTGCGACACGCCAGTGGCCGGCCATCCGGTCCTGTTCTGTGGCGATACCCTGTTTGCCTGCGGCTGCGGGCGCCTGTTTGAGGGCACGCCGGGACAGATGGTGGAATCCCTGGCCGGCCTGCGCGGCCTGCCGGATGACACCCACGTCTTCTGTGCCCATGAGTACACCCTGGCCAACCTGCGCTTCGCCCGCAGCTGGCTGCCGGATGATCCCGCCCTGTCCGCCTTCGAGGACCACTGCCGGGCGCTGCGCGATGAAGACCGCCCCACCGTGCCGGTGGTGCTGGGTGACGAGAAACAGCGCAACCCGTTCCTGCGCTGGGACGACCCGGCGGTCATCCGTGTCGCCGAACGTTATGGCCGCGAACACGATCTTGTAACAGATAGTGACAGCGGTGTGTTTGCGGCAGTGCGTCACGGCAAGGATCATTTCTGATTCGCTACACTGCCACCCATCCAGCTGTCTTTTACCGATTCAGCCACCGACGCCGGGCCCATGATGGGCCCCGGCCTTGCGAACCCGTAACGCGACCGTGATTGACCCGCATACGGGGGTTACATAAAATCGCGAACGTTTTACGAACCCGTTGACCCGCTCGGCAGCCAGGGAAACAGGCTGGAATCCGTCCGAGCTCTGGAATGTCCAATATGATGGCAAGACGTACCACCACACTGACCCTCCTCACCTTTTTCCTGGCCGGTTGCACCTCCAACCCGTCCTGGTACGGCAAGGAGGATGACACCGTCCTCGACTCCCATCAGCAGACGGTTGCCGCCGGCGACGATGCCCTCAAGCGCTCCGTCGAGGGCCAGACAAAGGACGACACCACCAAGCTGGACGAGTCCATAGAACCCTCCCTCAAGGAAACCGCCGAAAAGGCCCGGAACCGGCTTGATTCCGGAGAAGTGGCCGACGGCGAGGTGGCCGAGGAGGACCGGGACCTCTGGATGCGGATTCGCGCCGGTTTCGCCATGGACCACGACCAGGGCGACGAGCGCATGCAACAGCAACTGGAGTGGTACCAGAAGCACCCGGCCTACGTGAAGCGTGTGGTGGAACGGGGACGTCGCTACCTGTATTACATTGTCGAGGAAATCGAACGCCGCGGGCTGCCCAT
Source organism: Marinobacter sp. OP 3.4 (assembly GCF_036224885.1). Taxonomy (NCBI): domain Bacteria; kingdom Pseudomonadati; phylum Pseudomonadota; class Gammaproteobacteria; order Pseudomonadales; family Marinobacteraceae; genus Marinobacter; species Marinobacter sp. OP 3.4. The sequence goes on along the minus strand of NZ_JAVVLT010000118.1, from coordinate 53,574 downwards.
GGAGTATGCCCTGCTGCCGGTGGTGGAAAGTGCCTACGACCCCTTTGCCTATTCCCATGGCCGGGCTTCGGGCCTGTGGCAGTTCATTCCCGGCACCGGTCGCCACTTCGGGCTGGACCAGAGCTGGTGGCACGATGACCGCCGTGATGTCCTCGCCTCCACCAATGCCGCCCTGACCTACCTGGATCAGCTGGCCCAGCGTTTCGACGGCGACCCGACCCTGGCACTGGCGGCCTACAACAGCGGCGGCGGCACGGTATCCAGCGCGATCCGCCGCAATAATCGCAAGGGCGAACCCACGGACTACTGGTCCCTGGACCTGCCCCGGGAAACCCGCCATTACGTTCCCAAGCTGATCGCCCTGGCCAAGATCTTCGACGACCCCGAGGCCTACGGCATCGAACTGCCTCCCCTTGAGGACGAGCCCTACTTCGAGGTGGTGGAGACCGGTGGGCAGATCGACCTGGCCCACGCGGCGGAACTGGCCGGGGTGGACGTGGACGAAATCTACCTGCTGAACCCGTCCTTCAACCGCTGGGCCACTCGCCCGGACGGCCCCCATCGCCTGCTGGTGCCGGTTGCCAGTGCCGACCGTTTCCGCCAGGGCATTGCCTCATTGGATCCGGACTCGCGGGTATCCTGGGACCACTACCAGGTTCGCTCAGGCGACAATCTGGGCGCCATCTCCCGCCGCTACGGCACAACGGTGGCCGTGCTGCGTGAGGTGAACAATCTCAACAGCGACATTATCCGTGTTGGCCAGCAACTGCTGATCCCTTCCGCCAAAGCCGGCGAGGAAACCTACAGCCATAGTGAAAGCCAGCGCGTTGCCCGCAAACAGGCGCGGGGTGGCCGCAACAGCGACGGCCAGCGGGTGGAACACCGGGTGACCCGGGGTGACACCTTCTGGGATATCGCCCGGGAGCATGGCGTCAGCGTGCGGCAGGTGGCCGCCTGGAATGGCATGGCGCCGGGGGACCCGCTGGTGCCGGGTCGCAAGCTGGTAATCTGGTCGAAGAATGCCGATGCGGCCTCCGCCACACAGGTGGCCAGTAACAACCGTTCCGGCATGGTACGCAAGGTGGGGTACCGGGTTCGCCAGGGCGACTCCCTGTCGACCATTGCTAACCGGTTCGCGGTCAACGTCAGCGACATTGCCGCCTGGAATGATCTGAACACCTCCCGTTATCTGCAACCCGGCCAGAGTCTGGTACTCTACGTGGACGTGCGGAACAGCCCCTGATTTTTCCGGTCAAAGGGAGCCTCTGAACAATTCCAGTGGGCGGCTTCGGTCGCCCAGGCAACAATAACGGGTATAAGAATGTCTATGGCCAGACCAAGGATATCTCGGTTCTCTTCCCTCTTTGCATTGACAGGCGCCCTGTTCCTGTCCGCCACCCTCTCAGCCGACGACAACACCAGCCAGAACAGCGACGCCGCGGTTGAACCGGTACACGCACTTGCCATGCATGGCAAACCGGCCTACGGGCCGGATTTCGATCACTTTGACTATGTCAATCCAGAGGCCCCCAAGGGCGGACGTCTTCGGCTGGCGGTGCGCTCAAACGGCTACGATACCTTCAACCCGTTTATCGTGAGGGGCATTGCCGCTTCGGACATCCGGACCTACCTTTACGATACCCTGCTGGTGTCCTCCGCCGATGAACCTTTCTCCGCCTATGGCCTGATTGCGGAATCCATCGAGACACCGGAAGACCGCAGCTACGTCATCTACAACCTGCGCCCCGAGGCCCGGTTCCACGATGGCCATCCGATCACGGCGGAGGACGTGGCCTTCACCTTCAATTTGCTGATGGAAGAGGGACACCCGGGTATCAGGAACTACTACGCGGGTGTGGAGGAGGTCACCGTCCTTTCGAAGCACCGGGTACGGTTCGACTTCGGCGAAACCAGCAACCGTGAGCTTCCCCTGATCCTCGGCCAGATGGAGATCCTGCCCCAGCACTACTGGCAGGATCGGGATTTTGGTGAACAGGGCCTGACCCCGCCGTTGGGCAGTGGCCCGTACCGCATCGGGGAGTTCGAGGCGGGTCGCTATGTCACCTACGAACGGGTCAAGGACTACTGGGCCGCCGACCTGCCGGTGCGCCAGGGGCGCTTCAACTTCGACCTGATTCGCATCGACTACTATACCGACGAGACGGTCATCCTGGAGGCCTTCAAGGCCGGTGAGTACGATTACCGCCGGGAAATGTCCGCCAAGAACTGGGCCACCGCCTACAGTGGCGACCGCTTCGCCAACGGCCAGATCATCACCGAGGCCATCGAACACCAGCGTCCCGCCGGCATGCAGGGGTTCGTCTTCAACACCCGCCGGGACAAATTCTCGGATCCCCGGGTGCGGGAGGCCATCGGCTATGCCTTTGACTTCGACTGGGCCAACCGCAACCTGTTCCATGATCAGTACGAGCGGACAGACAGCTATTTCGAGAACAGTGAACTGGCATCGTCCGGTCTGCCCGAGGGGCGCGAGCTGGAGATCCTGGAACGCTACCGGGACCAGTTGCCGGAAGACGTGTTCACGGAGCGTTACGCCCCCCCTTCCACGGAGGGCGACCGCACCCTGAGGGATAACCTGAGGAAGGCCATGGCCCTGCTTCGGGAAGCGGGCTATCAGGTCCGTGACGGCACCATGGTCCACCAGGAAACCGGGGAGCCCCTGTCGTTCGAGTTCCTGCTGCACCAGAAAGCCTTTGAACGGATCGTACTGCCGTTCAAGAACAACCTGGAGCGCCTGGGCATGGAGGTGGACGTGCGGCTGGTGGACACCAACCAGTACGTGGAACGGGTCCAGAGTTTCGATTTCGACATCGTCACCATGGTGATCCCACAATCCGACTCACCTGGCAATGAGCAATGGAACTTCTGGCATTCCTCGGTTGCGGACACGAAAGGCTCCGGCAATTATGCCGGCATCCAGGATCCAGTGGTGGATGAACTGGTGAAGCTGGTGATCCAGTCGCCGGACCGGGAATCCCTGGTCACCCGCACCCATGCCCTGGACCGGGTACTCCTCCACGGCCATTACGTGGTGCCCCAGTGGCACCTTTCCGTGGACCGGATCGCCTACTGGTCGTTCCTGGAGCGCCCGTCCACCACTCCCAAGAACGGGGTGGATGTCGACAACTGGTGGTATGGCAACTGATTCCATGCCTGATTCCACCTTCATGCCTGACCACCGGAGCTGACAGTTACCATGGGCAGCTATATTCTCCGGCGTCTTGCATTGATTATTCCGACCCTGTTCGGGATCCTGCTGCTCAACTTTATTATCGTCCAGGCCGCACCCGGCGGTCCGGTTGAGCAGCTTATCGCCGAGATGCAGGGCCACGGCGGCAGCGCGCTGACCCGCGCCAGCGGTGGTGGTGGCAGCGAGGTATCCGCCGGCGGTGACAGTCGCAGCTCCCGGGGCATACACCCGGAACTGCTGGAAGAGATCGAGGCCATGTATGGCTTTGACCGACCCGCCCATGAGCGTTTTTTCCAGATGGTGGCCGACTACGCCCGTTTCGATTTCGGGGATTCCTTCTACCGGGACCGGAGCGTGGTGGAACTCATTGTCGACAAGCTGCCGGTATCCATCTCCCTGGGCCTGTGGTCAACACTGGTCATCTACCTGGTCTCGATCCCGCTGGGCATCCGCAAGGCCGTCCACGACGGCACCCGCTTCGATGTCTGGACCAGCTCGGTGATCGTGGTGGGCTATGCCATCCCCGGCTTCCTGTTCGCCATCCTGCTGATTGTCCTGTTTGCCGGTGGCAGCTATTTCGACATCTTTCCCCTCAGCGGGCTGACGTCCCCCAACTTCGACGAGCTGTCCTGGCTGGAGAAAATCCAGGACTACTTCTGGCACCTGGTGCTTCCGGTGACCGCCAATGTTATCGGCGGCTTTGCCACCCTGACCATGCTCACCAAGAACTCCTTCCTGGATGAGATCGGCAAGCATTACGTGGTGACCGCCAGGGCCAAGGGCCTGAACCAGCGCCAGGTACTCTATGGCCATGTCTTCCGCAACGCCATGCTGATTGTCATCGCCAGCATGCCCGGCGTGCTGGTGTCGCTGTTCTTCACCGGGTCGCTGCTGATCGAGGTGATCTTCTCCCTGGACGGCCTGGGCCTGCTGGGTTTTGAAGCGGCCCTGAACCGGGACTACCCGGTGATCTTCGGCACCCTGTACATCTTCACGCTGATGGGGCTGATCCTGAAACTGATCAGCGACCTCACCTACGTGGCGGTGGATCCCCGCATCGATTTCGAAAGCAGGGAGGGCTAGGCAATGATGACGTTGTCACCCATACAGCGCCGCCGTTTCGAGAACTTCCGTCGCAATCGCCGGGGCTACTGGTCGTTGTGGCTGTTCCTCATCCTGTTTGCCGTGTCCCTGTGCGCCGAGCTCATCGCCAATGACAAACCCCTGCTGGTGTCCTATGAGGGCGAGCTGTACCTGCCACTGATCGAGAACGTCCCCGAGGAAACCTTCGGCGGCTTCCTGCCCACCGAAACCGATTACCGGGACGACTTTATCCAGGAGGAAATCAACAGCAAGGGCTGGATATTGTGGCCTCCCATCCGGTTCAGCTACGACACCGTGAACTACAACCTGGATCAGCCCTCACCGGCACCGCCGTCCGCCGACAACTGGCTGGGCACCGATGACCAGGCCCGGGATGTCGCGGCCCGGGTGATCTACGGGTTCCGCATCTCCGTGCTGTTCGGCCTGATACTCACCATCCTCAGCTGTATCGTTGGTGTTGCCGTGGGCGCCCTGCAGGGCTACTACGGCGGCAAGGTGGACCTGCTGGGCCAGCGGTTCGTGGAGATCTGGTCGGGGTTACCGGTGCTGTTCGTGCTGATCATCCTGTCGGCCTTTATCAAACCCAATTTCTGGTGGCTGCTGGGCATCATGCTGCTGTTCAGCTGGATTGCCCTGGTGGACGTGGTGCGCGCGGAGTTCCTGCGGGCCCGCAACCTGGAGTACGTCAAGGCTGCCCGGGCCCTGGGGCTGGGGAACCGCAAGATCATGTTCCGGCATATCCTGCCCAACGCCATGGTCGCCACCCTCACCTTCCTGCCGTTCATCCTGACCAGCGCCATTACCATGCTGACCTCCCTGGACTTCCTGGGCTTTGGCCTGCCGCCGGGCTCCCCGTCCCTGGGCGAGCTGATTTCCCAGGGCAAGGAGAACCTGCATGCCCCCTGGCTGGGTATCTCCGCCTTCGTCAGCCTGGCCCTGATGCTGACCCTGCTGGTGTTCGTGGGCGAAGCGGTGCGCGATGCCTTTGACCCGAGGAAGAACTGATATGGCCAGCGTACTGGAATTCGACAACCTCACCCTCAGGTTCGGAGACAACGAACCCGCCGTCCGGGGCCTGTCCTTCCAGGTGCGGGAGGGCGAAATCCTGGCTCTGGTGGGGGAAAGCGGCTCCGGCAAGTCCGTGTCGGCGCTGGCGGCGCTGGGACTGCTGGACGAGCGCCTGGTGACCTACCCGGAGGGGGCCATCCGCTATCGGGGGGAGGACCTGCTCAGGGCCGGCGAACGCCGTCTGCGGCAGGTCCGTGGCCGCTCCATCAGCATGATTTTCCAGGAACCCATGACCTCCCTGAACCCGCTGCATACGGTGGAAAAGCAGGTGGCCGAGGTACTTGCCATACACCGGGGGCTGAGAGGGCCACAGGCCCGCAAACGGGTGCTGGAACTGCTGGAGCTGGTGGGCATCCCGCAACCGGAGGAGCGTCTGGACAGCTACCCGCACCAGCTCTCCGGCGGTCAGAAACAACGGGTGATGATCGCCATGGCCCTGGCCAACGACCCCGACCTGCTGATCGCCGACGAGCCCACCACGGCCCTGGACGTCACGGTGCAGCAACAGGTGCTGGAGCTGCTGCAGTCGTTGCAGGCCAGGCTGGGCATGGCCGTGCTGCTGATCACCCATGATCTGACCATCGTGCGCCACTATGCCCAACGGGTGGTGGTGATGGAAAACGGGCTCAAGGTGGAGGAAGGCAACACCGACCAGGTCTTCAGCGCCCCGTCACATCCCTACACCCGCAAACTGCTGGACTCGGAGCCCCCGGAGCAACCCCGGCCCATGGATGACAGCCAGGATGAGCTGCTCCGGGTGGAAAGCCTGAACGTTCGCTTCCCGGTGGGCAAATCCCTGTTCGGCAAGCCCCGCCGATGGCTCCACGCGGTCCAGGACGTCAGTTTCACCCTGCGCCGGGGAGAGACCCTGGGCATCGTCGGTGAGAGTGGCAGTGGCAAGACCACCATCGGTCATACCCTGCTGAAGCTGACCAGCGGCCAGGGGCGCGTGTTCTTTCTGGGTGACCGTATCGACCACCTCAACCAGAAGGGTTTCCGGCCCTGGCGACGGCGGATGCAACTGGTATTCCAGGACCCTTTCGGTAGCCTGAGCCCACGGATGTCGGTGGGCGACATCGTCGGGGAAGGCCTGGGCATCCACAGCGACGCGAGCCGGGACGAACAGGAGCAGCAAGTCATCCGGGCGTTGCGTGACGTGGGGCTGGATCCGGACGCCCGCCACCGGTACCCCCACGAGTTTTCCGGTGGGCAACGACAGCGCATCGCCATTGCCCGGGCCCTGGTGCTGCAACCGGACGTGATCGTACTGGACGAGCCCACCTCGGCCCTGGACCGCACGGTCCAGAAACAGGTCATTGAATTGCTACAGGAATTGCAGTCCCGTTACCGGCTAAGCTATCTTTTCATCAGTCATGACCTGGCCGTGGTCCGGGCCCTGAGTCACCAGCTATTGGTGCTTCGCTCCGGCCAGGTGGTGGAAAGCGGACCAGCGGAGGTCATATTCCAGAACCCGGAATCCGAGTACACCCGGGAACTGCTGGCGGCCGCCCTGTTTTACCGACCGCCGTCCAATGGGTCGGAGGCCGACCTACGACCAATGGACCGTTAGGCAGGGCCACCTCCTTCAGGGATAATGCCCGCAAAATTCATCATAGGGAGAATTTACATGGGAATCCTAAGCGGTAAACGCGCACTGATTGTTGGCGTTGCCAGCAAACATTCCATTGCCTACGGCATTGCCGAGGCCTTTCATGAGCAAGGCGCCGAACTGGCCTTTACCTATCAGAACGACAAACTGAAATCCCGTGTGGTCGGTTTCGCGGAAAACTGGGGCAGCCAGCTCACGTTCCCCTGCGATGTCGCCAGCGACGAGGAGATCGATAACGTCTTCTCCGAGCTGAAGAAGCACTGGGACAGCGTCGATATCATCGTTCATGCGGTGGGCTTCGCCCCAGGCCACGAACTGGACGGCAACTATGTGGACGTCACCACCCGGGAAGGTTTCCGGATTGCCCACGACATCAGTTCCTACAGTTTCGTGGCCCTGGCCAAGGGCGCCCGCCAGCATGGCCTGCTGAACGAGCACAGTTCCCTGATGACCCTGTCCTACCTTGGGTCCGAGAAGGTGCTGCCGAACTACAACGTCATGGGTCTGGCCAAGGCCTCCCTGGAAGCCAGCGTACGCTACATGGCGGTGTCGCTGGGTGGTGACGGGGTGCGGGTCAATGCCATCTCCGCCGGGCCCATCAAGACCCTGGCGGCATCCGGCATCAAGGCCTTCCGCCGCATGCTCAACGAGAACGCCGGTCGCGCGCCCCTCAAGCGCAATGTGACCCAGAAGGAAGTGGGCAATGCCGCCGCCTTCCTGGGCTCCGACCTGGCCAGTGGCGTCACCGGCGAAGTCATGTACGTGGATTGTGGCTTCAACATTACCGGCATGGGCACCCTGGAAGAGTGATCCGTTCCAACCGGGGGTGACACTCACCCCCGGTACTGCCTGCCCTGCACCACTCCCTCGGACTATTCTCCTTCCATGGCCCCGGCCACAGCGTCCATCCAGGCCAGGTAATCACTGTCTCCGGTTTCCAGGATCTTCAGCCCGGACTGCCAGCGACCATCGTCCACCGGGCGACACCAGACCACCTCCACCGTCAGTGAGCAGGCCTCATCGGCACCGTGCAGGCGGATGCCTGCGGGCAACAAAGCCCCCGGGGTCAGTGGTTCACGGGTGATCACCCTCAGTCCGCCTGGAGATACGTCCGAGCTTTCCGCCGGCGCGACCCGCGCCCGCCTGGCCTCGCCAGGCTCCGCCGATTCCAGCTCCAGGGTGACGCTGGCGCGCCCCACCAGCCGGAACTCGTCCCGCTGCTCCCGGTCCGGGTACAGCTCATCACTACCAAATGCGTAGGGGTCGTTATTTTTCATTGTTCTGCCACTTTCATCAGGGGGACACGGGGTTAGCGACCGACACGGATACGGCCCACCACCCGGCTGAGGGTTTCGTCGAATTCGGCGGTGGCCCCCAGTATGCGGGCGGTACCGGTCAGCAAACGCTCTACCAGGGTATCCGTGGTCAGCTCCGTGCGATTAAGCCCAAGACGGTCGACAAAGACCAGTTTGCGACTGGCGTTGATCCGTACCGCCAGTTTCAGGCGTTGTTCGTCTTCGGCGTCAGGAGTCTTCCGCAGGGCGATCCATCCCCCCAGGTTAATACGCTCCACCTCGGCCACCGCCTGGTCCATGGCCGCTACCCGGGCTGCCTCGATCCGAGCGGCCTCTTCCTCCTCCGCCCGCTCCCGGGCCAGTCGTGCCTGTTTTTCGGCCTCCGCCTTGCGGGCCGCCTCGGCCTGTGCCTTTTGCCTGGCTTCGGCCTCTTTCTTCTGCCTGAGCTGTTCCGCCCGTTCCCGGGCCTTGCGGGCCGCTTCCTGGCGCTGGCCGCGCTGGGATGAGAGCACCCGGTCCAGGGCTGACACGGTGTCGTTCAGCACATCACCAAACCGGGTCAGCGGCGGTAACGGACGCATGCGACCGTCGTCCAGGGACTGGCGGAATTCCAGCCAGGGTGTCAGCCCCAGCCGTACGCCATAGCCGTTGCTCCAGAGTACTTCCCCGGTCTCTTCCAGGTAAGCCAGGAAGAAACGGCGCTGTTCACGGGTTCCACTGCCTTCCACGAACCAGCTTCCACAATATTGCTCCAGGGTGTCGGCGGAAACCTTCGGCAGATCCATCCAGGCCGGATCATGGTCCAGGCGGGCCAGTCGGTCCCGGGTGGACTCCGCCTCGGGATCACCACCGCGCAGGCGGTCCACCAGAACCGCTTCCACCGCGGACAGGGGACCACGGGGCGGGGCTTCCCGTCGGACCCGCTGCCAGACCTCGGTGATCCGGTCCGATAGCTGTTCCCCCACCTGGTACAGGCGGTCCATGTTCTGACCGGAGAGCTTTGGATCACCAGCCCACACCATCCACTCCAACAGGCGTGTGCCGTGGCGCCAGTTCTCCCCCTGGACACCCTCCTGCCAGACCACCTGCCGCAGTAGCGGCAGCCAGTGATCAATCAGGAAGTCCTGCGTCGCCACCGGCAACTGCCGCCCTTCCAGCGCCCGTCCGGTCACCGCCCGGGCCACCTGGTCCGCCCGCCGCTGACGGGCGGCCCCGGTTTCCGTTTCCACCAGTCGCTGGTGCAGGCGGCTGGAGTGCTGGTGCCGTCGTTCAGCCTCCCGGTGCCATTTGTCGCAGAAGGCCGCGAATGGCGCCAGGTCGTTGTCCCCGAAACACTGGTCCAGCACCGTCACCAACTGGTCCAGCTGATCCAGCAGTGCCCGGGACGACCGCCCCCCGGAATCGCTCCACCCGCGCCAGTCCGCAAAGCTGTCCAGCCACTCCACCAGCAGACCGGTGAACAACGGATGCTCTTCGGCCGCCAGCCGCCAGGCCAGGGGATAGCGCAGGCGGGCGAGACGGGCAACCAGTACCGGATGTAATCCGGACGATCGCAGGAACACGTCCATGATACGGTCGGCCAGGTAGGCTCCGTTGACCTGCTGCACGGACCAGGGGCCTTCCAGGTTATTCAGTACCTCCGATACCCGCTGGTCGGTCTGCAGGGTCCAGTGCTCCCGCAGGAGCCCGGACCAGTCCTGGAAGCGCTCCGGCTGTCCGACCGGATATGGCAGGTCCGGTACCCGGATCTCGCGGATAACGCCGAGGATCCGTTCGCGCAGGGAATCGGGAAGCGAGGACTCGGGAAAAGAGGAATCGGGCATGTTGACCATTGGTTTCAGACATCAGCCCCGTCGGGCACCTGATTATCCCGTCTGGGGATACCTTCCACATTGCAGCATGCCAGCCGCGTAAGGTCCAGCCCGCAACGGCCGGAATGCGGCCCCGGTCCGTTGCATTGGCCAGTCAAATGGCGCAGTATATCCGTCCATCAAAATAACCACCGAAGCCCCCGCGCAGCAGTGTCCGGAGGGCTTTGACGAGAGAAGATCAGGAAGCACAACAGTATGTCCGGCAAGCAACTCGAGAACCTCAACGTGGCCAGTCAGGAGCCGCTGATTACACCGGAAGCCCTCAAGCGGGAAATGCCCCTGACGGAGAAGGCCGCGGCCACCGTCACCGAAGGACGCCAGACCATCTATGACATCCTTGATGGCAAGGACCATCGGCTGTTTGTGGTGGTGGGGCCCTGCTCCGTCCACGATGTGGAAGCGGCCCGGGATTACGCCAGGCGCCTGAAGGCACTGGCGGACGAACTGAGTGACACCCTCTACATCGTGATGCGGGTCTATTTCGAGAAACCCCGTACCACCGTCGGCTGGAAGGGGCTGATCAACGACCCACACCTGAACGACTCCTTCGACATCGAGCAGGGTCTGCACATGGGTCGTCGCCTGCTGCTGGATATCGCGGAACTGGGGCTGCCCACCGCAACCGAGGCGCTGGATCCCATCTCACCCCAGTACCTGCAGGACAGCATCTCCTGGTCCGCCATCGGTGCCCGCACCACCGAGTCCCAGACCCACCGTGAAATGAGCAGTGGCCTGTCCATGGCCATCGGTTTCAAGAACGGTACCGACGGTAGCCTGGATGTGGCCATCAATGCCATGAAATCCGTGTCCCACCCCCACTCGTTCCTGGGCATCGACCAGCAGGGCCAGGTGGCGATTGTCCGTACCCGGGGCAACCAGTACGGCCATGCGGTACTGCGTGGTGGCGGCGGCAAGCCCAACTACGATTCGGTGAGTGTGGCCCTGTGTGAGCAGGCCCTGGAGAAGGCCGGCCTGCGCAAGTCCATCATGGTGGATTGCAGCCACGCCAACTCCAACAAGGATCCGGCCATCCAGCCGCTGGTGATGCAGGATGTGGCCCACCAGATCCTGGAAGGCAACCGGTCGATCCAGAGCCTGATGGTGGAGAGCAACATCAACTGGGGCAACCAGTCGATTCCTGACAACCTGGACGACCTGAAGTACGGCGTCTCGGTCACCGATGCCTGCATCGACTGGGAAACCACCGAGAAGGCGCTACGGGATATGCGCAACAAACTCAGGGACGTGCTGCCCGGCCGCAAAGGCTGAACCACCTGGTACCGGCGGACCGACCTGGTCGGTCCGTTCAGTCCTGATCCATGTCGCCGGCCTGTACGGCGGCCATCCAGTCCAGCTTGTCCCTGAGCCCCACCACCTCGCCGATAATGACCAGCGTCGGGGCCTGTACCGCGCTCTGCTGCACCTTGTCCACGATATTCTCCAGGGTACCGCTCACCACGTCCTGCTCCGGCGTTGTTCCGCGGGACACCAGGGCCACCGGCATGGACGGTGACATGCCGTGGGCGGTGAGCTCGCGCACGATAATGGGCAGCCCCACCAATCCCATGTAGAACACCAGGGTCTGGTTGGTCTGGACAAAGTCGGTCCACGGCAGGTCGCAGGTATCGTTTTTCAGGTGGCCGGTGACGAAGCGCACGGACTGGGCGTAGTCACGGTGGGTCAGGGGAATACCGGCGTAGGCGGCACAACCGGAGGCGGCCGTGATACCGGGAACCACCTGGAAGCGGACGCCAGCTTCCGCCAGGGTTTCGATCTCCTCACCACCCCGGCCGAAGATAAAGGGGTCGCCCCCCTTCAGGCGCACCACCCGACGGCCTTCCCGGGCCAGGTCCACCAGTTTCTGGTTGATCTGGTCCTGGGGAAGTGTGTGATCGGCGCGCTTCTTGCCCACATGCACCAGCTCGGTGCCCTCGGGGATCATCTCCATGATGGGCTGGGACACCAGCCGGTCGTAGAGCACGATGTCCGCCTGCTGCAGGATCCGCCAGGCCTTCAGGGTCAGCAGCTCTGGATCTCCCGGACCGGCGCCGACCAGGAACACCTCGCCTTCCGACGAATTGGGGTTCCGTGTGACAGGGTTCACCCGGTAGCGGGACGGGAGCCGAACCCCCGAACCGCCCTTTAATGGGGCATCCACGGATCGCGGTGCACCACGCTGTTCCGGGCTGATGTCCGTCTTTTCCTTGCCTGTCATTGAATCCTGTCCAGACCTCGCATATAGGGGCGCAGCGCTTCCGGCACCTCAATGCTGCCGTCCGCCTGCTGGTAGTTCTCCATCACCGCAATCAGGGTGCGGCCGACAGCGAGCCCTGACCCGTTCAGGGTATGGACGGGCTCGGGCTTGCCGGTTTCCGGGTTACGCCACCGGGCATGCATGCGACGTGCCTGGAAGTCCCGGGTATTGGAGCAGGAGGAAATCTCACGGTACTTGCCCTGCCCCGGCAACCAGACCTCAAGGTCATAGGTTCGGGCGGCGGCAAAGCCGATGTCCCCACCGCACAGTTCCACCACCCGGTACGGCAGGTCAAGGAGCTGCAGGATCTTTTCCGCATTGCCGGTGAGTTCCTCCAGCGCCGCCTCGGACTCCCCTGGGCGCACAATATGGATCAGTTCCACTTTGTCGAACTGGTGCTGCCGGATCATGCCCCGGGTATCGCGACCATAGGAACCCGCCTCACTGCGGAAGCATGGCGTATGGGCGACAAACTTCAGCGGCAGGCTGGCGTCATCCAGGATGGAATCCCCGACCAGGTTGGTCACCGGCACCTCGGCGGTGGGAATCAGGTACAGGGGCTGTTCGCCGTCAATACGGAACAGGTCCTCCTCGAACTTGGGCAACTGGCCGGTACCGTACAGGGTATCCTTGTTCACCAGATAGGGAACATAGGTTTCCTCATAGCCATGCTCCAGGGTGTGCTGGTCCAGCATGAACTGGGTCAGCGCCCGGTGCAGGCGGGCAACACCACCGCGCATGGCCACGAACCGGCTGTGGGCCAGGCGGGTGCCGGCCTCGAAATCCATGCCGCCCAGGGCCTCGCCCAGGCTGACGTGGTCCTTCACCTCGAAATCGAAGGAACGGGGTGTGCCCCACTGGCGCACCTCCACATTCTCGTCCTCGCTCTCCCCCTCCGGCACGGTGTCATCCGGCACGTTCGGGATGCCATCAAGGAACGCTGTCAGGGCTTCCTGCACGGAACGGAGCTCGTCCTCGGCTTCCGCCTTCTGACGCTTCAGGTCTTCCACTTCCTGCAACAGGGGCTGGATATCCTCGCCCGCCGCCTTGGCCTTGCCGATGGACTTGGACCGGCGGTTCTGCTCGCCCTGGAGGGTTTCGGTCCGCACCTGGATGGATCGACGCTTCTCTTCCAGCTCATTGAACTGGTCGCGATCAAAGGTGAAGTGCTTGACCGCCAGACGGCGGGCAATGTCATCGGTTTCAGCGCGGACACGTTTCGGGTCGAGCATGGCAATCCCTGTTTGACTGGGTGTGATTGATAACAATAGCGGGAGATTATAACCGTTCGCCGCGTCCCCCGTTAAGGTATGACAGGCAATTGCGAAACAGGGACCGGTAAAAGGAACGGATGCGTGAAGCTCCGGCGATCCGTGGTTGGTCCGTGTCAGGACTGGTCGGACGGGTAACGCTGCCGCTGGCTGGCGCTGTTCATGGCATCCAGGCGCTGGCGCTTCTCCCCGAGCTTGATCTCCAGCCCCCGGGGCACCGGCTCGTAATAACGGCGCTGGTGGATATCCTCGGGCAGGTAGGCTTCACCGGCGGCGAAGGCCTCGGGTTCGTCGTGGGCGTAACGGTATTCCTCGCCATAGCCCAGGTCCTTCATCAACGAGGTGGGGGCGTTGCGGATGTGGACGGGCACCTGGTAATCCGGGTCCTGGCGGATATCCGCCATACACCGGTTGTAGGCGCTGTAGACCGCGTTGCTCTTGGGGGCCAGGGCCATATAGGTCACCGCCTGGGCCATGGCCAGCTCGCCCTCGGGGGAGCCCAGGCGCTCCTGCACCTCCCAGGCATCCAGGCACATGCGCAGGGCCCGGGGGTCGGCGTTGCCGATATCCTCGGAGGCGATCCTCACCAGCCGGCGGGCCACGTAGAGCGGATCGGCGCCGCCATCCAGCATGCGGCACATCCAGTACAGGGATGCGTCCGGGTCCGACCCACGCACCGCCTTGTGGAGGGCGGAAATCTGGTCATAGAACACGTCCCCGCCCTTGTCGAAACGGCGCAGGCTGCTCTGCAGGACCTGCTCCAGCACCGCCTCGGTAATTTCCGGGCGGCCATCGGCACCCGGTTCCGCCAGGTCGGAGGCCACCTCCAGCACGTTCAGGGCCCGGCGGGCATCACCACTGCCGGCGGCGGCCATCATGGCCAGCACCGGATCACCGACGGTGACCCGGTCCGCCAGGCCATCCTCCGCGTGCAAAGCCCGTTTCAGCAGCCCAACCAGGTCAGGCTCCTCGATATTCTTGAGCACATACACCCGGGTGCGGGACAGCAGGGCGCTGTTGAGTTCGAATGACGGGTTCTCCGTGGTGGCACCCACAAAGATAAAGGTGCCGTCCTCAATATGGGGCAGGAAGGCGTCCTGCTGGCTCTTATTGAACCGGTGCACCTCGTCCACGAACAGCAGGGTGTCCCGCCCTTCCGCCTGCTTGCGGCTGCGGGCCCGCTCCACGGCGGCGCGGATATCCTTGACCCCGGACAGCACCGCCGACAGGGTTTCGTACCCCATATCGCCGACACTGGCCAGCAGGCGGGCGAAGGTGGTCTTGCCCACGCCGGGCGGCCCCCACAGGATCATCGAGTGGAGCTGTCCCTGCTCCACCGCCTGTCGCAGCGGTTTGCCGGGTCCCACCAGATGGGCCTGACCCACGTATTCATCCAGGTTGCGGGGCCGCATGCGGGCCGCCAGCGGTTCGAACCCGCGCTGCTCCCCGAACAGGCTGTCCTGCATTACTGCATTCCCTGGATCACATCCACCGACTCCGGGTAATCCAGCTTGAACGCCACGTCCGGCACCGGCTGATTGATGCGGATATTGCCGAATTCCAGCTCCGTGCGCTGGCCCAGGGAGTCCTCCAGACGCATGGCCTGAAGCTCGTCATCGTAGAAGGTCAGGGTCAGGGACAGGAACAGGGAGTCCTCGCTGCGGGGCACCAGGGTGTATTCCCGGGTGTGGTCGCCGTAGCGGGCCTCGCTGATCTCGTAGGTTTCCGCCAGACCATCGGTCTCGCCACTGAGCAGCAGGGCCGGGGTGGTGCTGACCTGCTCATCCAGGTCCTGGATGGTCACCTGTTCCAGGTCCGGGTCGTACAGTTCCACGGTCTCGCCATTACTGACGATGAACTGGTTGGTGGGAGGCTCGGTTTCCCAGTAGAACAGCCCCGGCCGCTTGGCCTTTAGGGTGCCGCTGGTTTGCTGGATCACCCGGCCCTGGTCATCCGCCACGGTCTGGGTGAAGCCGGCCTGGAAGGTGGAATAGCTGCTCAGGGTGTCGGCCAGGCGTTCGGCGGCCTGCTCCTGCGCCCAGGTGGCGGCGGAGAACAGCACCAGTGCTGCCGTGGCCAGAATTGTGCGACCCGCTTTGATCATTCAGTACCTCCTGAGAACTCAGGGTTTCGGGGGTGGCGGCGCAAGGACTTCCCTGGCGCCATTATGGCCGGCGGGGCTGACCACACCGGCAGCTTCCATGGCGTCCACCAGGTTCGCGGCCCGGTTGTAGCCGATCTTGAACTTGCGCTGCACCGAGGAGATGGACACCCGCCGACCCTCGGTGACAAACGCCACCGCTTCATCGAAGAGCGCATCGCCCTCGCTGTCGCCGCCACCCTCGGACAGGGTGGGCACACCGGGCAAGTTCTCGCCCTCCGCTCCATTAAGGACATCGTCCACGTATTCCGGTTCCCCACGGGCCTTCCAGGCATTGACGATACGATGCACCTCGTCGTCATCCACGAAGGCGCCGTGGACCCGCACCGGCAGGCCGGAACCCGGTGGCAGGTAGAGCATGTCGCCATGACCCAGCAACTGCTCGGCGCCGCCCTGGTCCAGTACCGTGCGGGAGTCGATCTTGGAGGACACCTGGAAGGAAATCCGGGTGGGGATGTTGGCCTTGATCAGGCCGGTAATGACATCCACCGACGGGCGCTGGGTGGCCAGGATCAGGTGGATGCCGGCTGCCCTCGCCTTCTGGGCGATACGGGCGATCAGTTCTTCCACCTTCTTGCCGACGATCATCATCATGTCGGCGAACTCGTCAATCACCACCACGATAAACGGCAGGGTTTCCAGCTCAGGCCGCTGCTGTTCGTCGTTGTCCAGGTACTCGTCCGGCTTCCAGAAGGGGTCGAGGAGCGGCTCGCCCGCCGCCCGCGCGTCCTTCACCTTGCGGTTGTAGCCGGCCACATTCCTGACCCCGAGATTGGCCATCAGCTTGTAGCGGCGCTCCATCTCGGCCACACACCAGCGCAGGGCATTGGCGGCGTCCTTCATGTCCGTCACCACCGGCGACAGCAGGTGCGGGATCCCTTCATAGATGCTCAGTTCCAGCATCTTCGGATCCACCATGATAAAGCGCACATCCTCCGGCGTTGCCTTCAGCAGCATACTGATCAGCATGGCGTTCACGCCCACGGATTTACCGGAACCGGTGGTGCCGGCCACCAGCAGGTGGGGCATCTTGGACAGGTTCGCCACCATGGGGTTGCCGCCGATATCGTTACCCAGGGCCAGGGTCAGGGCCGAGGAGGATTCGGTGAACACTTTCGCCCCGAGCACCTCGCTCAGGCGCACCATGTCACGCTTTTCGTTGGGAATCTCGATACCCACCACGGACTTGCCGGGAATGACCTCCACCACCCGTACACTGAGCACCGCCAGGGAGCGGGCCAGGTCCTTGGCCAGGTTGGAGATCTTGCTGACCTTCACGCCCGGCGCCGGCTTGATCTCGAACCGGGTGATCACCGGGCCGGGATTGACCTCGACCACCTCCACGGAAACGCCGAAATCCGCCAGTTTCTCTTCCAGCATCCGCGACATGTGTTCCAGGGATTCCTCGGAATAGCCCTGGCCCTTGTGCTCCTCCGGCGGATCCAGAAGGGTCAGTGGCGGTATCGGGCTCTCCAGGTCCTCAAACAGGGACGCCTGTTTACGGGTCTCCGCCTTCTCCGACTCACTGACGTCGTCCCGCTTGAAGGGCGAGATTTTCACCTTGCTGTTATTGGCCGCATCCGTCTTCTTACCGTTGGCCTTCTTCGGCTTGGGTGTCGGCGCCTCGTCGTCCCGGGAACTGAAACTCTCCAGGATCACCGGCTCATCGTCGTCCAGCCCCCGCCGCGCGGACATGGGGTCCGCCCTGGGCCGGGAGACCTCGTCGTTATCGTCACCCTTTTTCCCGCCAAAGGGCCACAGCCAACGCCACCAGGGCCTGCCAGGTGCCTCCTCCCCTGCCCCGGTGTCGGTCAGCACGGGGGGCTCAGGTGCGGGATTCACCTTGCGGGCAGGTTCCGGCCTGTCGTCTTCGCCATCGGAGGATTCGCTGGGGGTGAACAGGTCCCTGAGCCAGAGCAGGCCCTTGAGCGTGTAGCCGCCCACCGCGTCCATCAGCCGGAACCAGGACAGCCCCGTGGTCACGGTCAGGGCAAACAGGAAGATGGCCACCAGGATCAGGGTGGTGGCGGGCAGGTTGAAGAACCGGACCATGGCGGAGGAGACCGCCTGCCCCAGCACACCGCCGGAGGTTGCCCCCAGGCCGAACAGGGAATACAGGGCCAGCAGGCTGCAGGCGGACAGCAGGATCAGCAGGAAGCCCCCGGCCCTCATCAGCAGCAGCGGCCAGTGCATTTCCAGGGGGTCATGACGCAGGCGGATCAGCAGCAGGGCGTACCCGGCCACCATTAACGGGAACAGATAGGACACCTGCCCGAACACGTCCATCATCAGGCTGGCCAGCCAGGCGCCGAAGCGCCCCGCGGCGTTATCCACGCTGACCTGATGGCCAATGGAGGCCCAGCCGGGATCCGACGGGCTATAGGTGGCGAGGGCCATAGCCAGGAAGATGGTCAATGCGATCAGTGCAATGACCAGGCCTTCCCTGGCGCCCTGGGCGACCAGCCGGCGAAACCGCTGCTGTTTTTCCGTGAGCGCCACTGGGGCCGCTTCTTGCTTGCCAGTCTTAGCCATGAAGTCCGGAGACGATCCTCTGCTGATGAAATGGCGAAAACAATGATACCGCCGGCATCAAGTCTCCAGGGCCTGCAGGCCCCGGCGCATGTCGTTCTTCAGGTCTTCAAGGGCTTCAACGCCCACCGACAGCCGGATCAGGTTATCGCTGATGCCGGCCAGGGCCTTGTCCTCCGGGGACAACCGACCGTGGGTGGTGGTGCCCGGATGGGTGATCGTGGTTTTCACGTCACCCAGGTTGGCGGTGATGGACACCATGCGGGTGGCATCGATAAAGGCCCAGGCCTCCGGCTGACCGCCACGGACGGTGAACGACAACACACCACCGTAGCCATCCTGCTGCCGACTCGCCAGCTCGTGCTGGGGATGGCTCTCCAGACCCGCGTAGTAGACCTTTTCAACCGCGGGCTGCTGTTCCAGCCAACGGGCCAACTGTAGCGCATTCTCACAGTGGGCACGCATACGGATTGGTAAGGTTTCCAGACCCTTATGGAAGATCCAGGCATTGAACGGGCTCATGGTGGGGCCCGCCGACCGCAGGAAGCCGAACACCTCTTCCATCAGCTGGTGATTGCCCACCACGACGCCACCCAGGCAGCGCCCCTGCCCGTCCAGGTACTTGGTGGCGGAATGGATCACGATATCCGCGCCATACTCGAACGGACGCTGCAGCACCGGTGTGCAGAAACAGTTGTCCACCACGAACAGGGCGTCGTTGGCATGGGCCAGCTCGGCCAATGCCGTCATGTCCGCCACCTCGCACAGGGGGTTGGACGGGGTCTCGATAAACAGCAGCCGCGTGCGGTCGGTCACCGCTTCCCGCCAGCCGTCCATATCGGTCAGGCCTACAAAAGTGGTGGCGACCCCAAACTTTGCCAGGTACTTCTGGAACAGCACGTTGGTGGTTCCGAACACGCCCCGGGAGCACACCACATGGTCGCCCTGCTCCAGCAACGCCATGCAGGTGGCCAGGATCGCCGCCATGCCGGATGCCGTGGCCACCGCACGATCGCCACCCTCCATGGCCGCAATGCGCTCCTCGAACGCCTTCACCGTCGGATTGGTGAAGCGGGAGTAGATGTTGCCGGGCTCGTCACCGCCAAAACGGGCGGCGGCCTGGGCGGCACTGCCATAGACAAAGCTGGATGTCGGGAAAATGGCATCGCTGTGCTCAAGCTCACTGGTGCGGTGCTGTCCCGCACGCACCGCGAGGGTATCCACGGATACCCCTTCCAGGTCCGGCTCCGGTATGAACGTGTGTTCTTCGCGGCGATGGGTCATGGTGTTACTGGCCTCAGTCTTCGTCGTTATGCAGGTCGATGATACCGTTGTCCTCGGGAAGGCCGGCCCGGGCCGCTTCCCTGACCTCGTCCCGGCGCAGGGCATCAAGCCGCGCCAGGTAGGCATCGTCCACATCGCCTGTAATGTAATTGCCATTGAAGACGGAACACTCCCAGCCCTCAATGTCCGGGTTCACATCATTGACACAGGAAATCAGGTCATCCAGATCCTGGTAGACCAGCCAGTCCGCACCGATCAGTTCCTGGATTTCCTCCACCGTGCGGTCGTGGGCGATCAGTTCCTGGGGCGACGGCATATCGATACCGTACACATTGGGATAACGCACCGGGGGCGCGGCGGAGGCGAAATACACCTTGCGGGCGCCAGCATCCCGGGCCATCTGGATGATCTCGTGGCAGGTGGTACCGCGCACAATGGAATCGTCCACCAGCATCACGTTCTTGCCCCGGAACTCCAGGTCAATGGGGTTCAGTTTCTGGCGCACGGACTTCTTGCGCATGGTCTGGCCGGGCATGATGAATGTGCGGCCGATGTAGCGGTTCTTGATAAAGCCTTCCCGGAATTTCACCCCCAGCCGGTGCGCCATCTGCAGCGCCGAAGTCCGGCTGGTGTCGGGGATGGGCATCACCACGTCGATATCATGGTCAGGCCGTTCCCGCAGCACCTTGTCGGCCAGGGTTTCGCCCATGCGCAGGCGGGCCTTGTAGACCGACACCTTGTCCATGATGGAATCAGGACGGGCAAAGTACACATGCTCGAAGATACACGGATGCAGGCTCGGAGCCTCCGCGCACTGCTCGGTATACAGGGTGCCGTCGGTTTCAATGTAGACCGCCTCGCCCGGGGCGATATCCCGCACCAGACGGAAGCCGGCGGCATTGAGGGCCACGCTCTCGGAGGCAATCATGTACTCCTTGCCCGCGTCGGTTTCACGCACGCCATAACAGGCTGGACGGATGCCGTTGGGGTCACGGAAGCCGACGATGCCGTAACCGGTGATCATGGCGATCACCGCATAGGCCCCACGACAGCGCTTGTGTACCGCCCTGACCGCCGCGAAGATCTCATCCTTTGTGGGGTTGAGCTTGCCCAGCTTCTGCAGTTCGTGGGCAAACACGTTCAGCAGCACTTCCGAGTCGGAATTGGTGTTGATATGCCGCAGGTCGGTGCGGAACAGGTCCCGCGCCAGGTCGTCGGCATTGGTCAGGTTGCCGTTGTGGGCCAGGGTGATGCCGTAGGGGCTGTTGACGTAGAACGGCTGGGCCTCGGCGGAACTGGAGCTGCCGGCGGTGGGGTAACGGACATGGCCGATACCCACGTTGCCCACCAGCCGACGCATGTGCGAGGTCAGGAACACATCCCGCACCAGGCCGTTGTCCTTGCGCAGGAAAAACCGCTCATCCTGAAAGGTCACGATACCGGCCGCATCCTGGCCCCGGTGCTGGAGTACGGTCAGGGCGTCATACAGCGCCTGATTCACGTACTGTGTACTGACAATGCCTACAATTCCACACATGAGTGCTGTGTTCTCCAGAACATTAGATCAACTGCATTCAGGCGGTGATCAGAGACTCTCGGCACCGGACTCCAGTGCCCGGTTTCTGACTGCCTCGGATACCTTCTCCTGCACATCCTCGCCCGACGGTGCGGGTCCCAGGAAACGTTCGAATTCATCACCAAAGGTCCGCCGGGACCAGTCTTCCACCACGCCCAGGCGCTCTATCATCAGGGACTGCCGCCACCAGGTATCCTCCGCCAGTGGTGTGTACCGGGTGAAGGCAATGGCCACCACCACCACGACCACACCGCGCAACAACCCGAAGAACATGCCCAGTACCCGGTCGGTGGCGCTCAGCCCGGTTACCCGGACCAGATGGCCGATCAGGTTGTTGACGATGGCACCAACAATCAGCGTGGCGACAAACAGGATGGCAAAGGCGGCAATCAGGCGAACCAGCGGGGTTTCCACGGTACTGGCCAGCAGTGACTGCATCTGCGGATGGAAGGTCCGGGCAATGATGAACGCCGCCACCCAGGTGACCAGCGACAGCGCTTCCCTGACGAAGCCCCGTTTCAGGCTGATCAGGGTGGAAATTGTCAGCAGGGCGATAATGACCCAGTCGATCCAGATCAGCGCGTTCATGGGTAACCCGGTGATGAACAGGAAACGCGAATTCTATCAGGAATCACCGGCAACCCAAACCATCCGGGCACTTGTGGTTATCCCTACGGGACCGGGAACAAACGGGGCCCCGGAAGCTCCGGGGGAATATCAGGACAGCCCATGGGCGACGTTGATGATCAACCACCGCCCTCGGTCACCAGGGACTTGACGCCGAACGCCTTGTCGAGCACCTCCTTGGCCTTCTCGGCCTCTGCCTTCTCGGCAAAGGGACCGGAGAACACCCGAACCAGGCGCTGGTCATCACGGACCACTTCCTGCAGGTGGGCACCATAGCCGCGCTCCCGCACATTGTCCCGCAGGCGACGGGCGTTCTCCTCGTTGCCAAAGCTGCCCAGTTGCAGTACCCAGGCACCCTCTAGGGTACGCTCGAAATCCCCTTCCCCGGCGGTATCCGGTTCGGAGGGGGCGGAGGCCTGCTGATCGGCTGATGTCTGCCCCGCATCGCCGGCGTTGTCCGCCGATGCGGTGGTTGCCGACTCGGGGGGCGGTTCGGAAGGCTCTTCCTCCCCCACCAGTGGCTGCTCGACGGGGGCAACATTATCACCTTCACCAGCGGCCTGTCCCGGCTGGGTACCCATGGCCGGGTCCTCGACGATCTCCGGGGTGGGTGCCGGCTCCGTTTCCTCCACACGATAGTCCGGCACGCCACTCAGGGACTCATCCTGCTCGGGCACGGACACTTCCGGAAACGGTGGTTCTTCGGGAATATCCAGGGAACGGACGGCGCGTTCGTCGTGGGGCTCGTCAAACATCATCGGCACGAAGATCACCGCCAGTGAAATCAGCACCAATGCTCCGATAATCCGCTGCTTCAGTCCATTCACCTTACTTCGGCTCCCTGTTACAGGCCATGGTAGTGCGACCGGTCACAGCTGACCGGATACGCCGACGTCATGTGTGTGAATATAACCGCCACGGACCACCAACTCAAAGCGTCGTCCCATCCATGACGGAACCGTAAGGCGTTACCCCGCCGTGTCCGATGTTCCGTCTGAAAAATACCGCTTGCCTTCCACTACGGTAAAGAAGGACCCGAATACCAGCACCAGGTCGCCCTTCCCCGCCAACTGCATGGCATCGGCAATGGCATCCGCCACGTGACCGTGGATAGTGCTCTGTCCGTCCGCCAACTCCGGTTCCAGGCGTCCGGCCAGCGCCTCTCCCGACAGGCCACGGGGCATATCGAGCCCCGCCAGGAACCAGTGATCCACCTGCGGCGCCAGAACACGGGCCACTCCGGCGGAA
Source organism: Marinobacter sp. OP 3.4 (assembly GCF_036224885.1). Taxonomy (NCBI): domain Bacteria; kingdom Pseudomonadati; phylum Pseudomonadota; class Gammaproteobacteria; order Pseudomonadales; family Marinobacteraceae; genus Marinobacter; species Marinobacter sp. OP 3.4. The sequence continues at coordinate 30,466 of NZ_JAVVLT010000118.1, read as the reverse complement.
TCCTTGTCCTCCAGGCCGGCATACACCGCCAGCAACCGCCGATAGCCGCTGGCATCCCGCAATGTTTCAAGCCGACGGGCGAGCCAGCCGGCGGCGTGAGGATTGTGCCCCACATCCAAGAACACATCCGGCGAACGGGCCACCTGCTCAAAACGCCCCGGCAGGGTAACGCCGGCCAGCACCCGGGCCATCGCCCCATCATCCAGGCCCACGCCCAACTTCAGACAGGCCATGGCCGCAGCCGCCAGGCTGTTCAGAGGCAGGCTGTTGCCTGGCAGATCAATCCCGTGGCCATCAGCGGTCACCAGTTGTGCCCTACCCCCTGCCATGCGGATGTCATAGCCCTGCCCGGGCCGGAGCAGGCGAACGTTCTGGGCACTGGCCTGCTGCAGGATGGAGGACGGAGGATCGTCGTCCCCGCAGATGGCGGTCTGGCCCTGACGCAGGATACCGGCCTTCTCATAACCGATGGTATTGCGGTCGTTGCCGAGCCAGGCGGTGTGATCAAGGTCAACCGAGGTGATGATCGCCAGGTCGGCATCAAGGACATTGACCGCATCCAGGCGACCGCCCAGCCCCACTTCCAGCACCAGGTTGTCCACACCAGCCTCCACCATCACCAGGAAGGCGGCCAGCGTGCCAAACTCGAAATAGGTCAGCGAGGTGTTGCCCCGGGCCTTTTCCACCTGCCCGAACGCCCGGATCAGCGACTCGTCACTGGCATTATGGCCATTGAGGCGCACCCGTTCGTTATAGGTCAGGAGATGGGGTGAGGTATAGCAGCCGACGGTTTCGCCGGCGGCCAGCAACAGCGCTTCCAGGGCGGCCACGGTACTGCCCTTGCCGTTGGTGCCGCCAACGGTGATCACGCGCCCCCCGGGGCCCGAGGGCATCAGCCTGCGCAGTACCAGCAGGACCCGGTCAAGTCCCAGGTCCATCTCCACCGGATGGATGGATTCAAGATACGACAGCCAGCCGGACAGCCCGGCGCCCGCCCCCGGAGGAACAGGCGCCTTCCGGTCACTGCTCGGCATTGGCCGTGTCGGGTGAGTCCGGTCGTTCCGTCACCTCGAATTCGATGGGCTCTTCCTTCTCCGGCCGGTCCAGGTCGGTGAACTTGGCCAGGATCGACGCGATGCGTTCACGCATCTTGTGGCGATGAAGGATCATGTCGATGGCGCCGTGCTCCAGCAGGAACTCACTGCGCTGGAAGCCCTCCGGCAGTTTCTCCCGCACGGTCTGTTCGATGACCCGGGGTCCGGCAAAGCCTATCAGCGCATAGGGCTCGGCAATATTCAGGTCGCCCAGCATGGCCAGGCTGGCGGAAACACCACCGAACACTGGATCGGTCATCACGGAGATGTAGGGAATGCCCTCCTGCTTCATCCGCTCCAGCACGGCAGCGGTCTTGGACATCTGCATCAGGGACAGGATGGCCTCCTGCATGCGGGCACCACCAGACGCGGAGAAGCAGACCAGGGGGATGCGCTCCTCCAGGCAGATATTGGCGGCGCGGACGAACTTCTCGCCCACCACCTGCCCCATGGAACCCCCCAGGAAGTTGAACTCGAAGGCACAGGCCACCAGGGGAATGCCCAGGGTACGGCCACGCATGACCACCAGGGCATCCTTTTCACCGGTCGCCTTCTGGTTCTGGGCCAGCCGCTCCTTGTAGCGCCGGGTATCCTTGAACTTCAGGCGATCCCACGGCTCCAGCTCGTTGGCCACTTCCTCGCGACCATCGTCGTCCAGGAAGATTTCCAGGCGACGGCGCGCACTCACCCGCAAGTGATGGTTGCACTTGGGACAGACATCAAGGTTCTTGTCCAGCTCCGGCTTGTAGAGGAAGGCGCCACACTTGGGGCATTTCTTCCAGAGCCCCTCGGGCACACCGGTTCGCTGTTTGGATTCCGAGCGGATCTTGCTCGGCATGATCTTGTCTAGCCAGTTGCTCATTTTGTCATCCTGTCATTCCATGGAGGCTGAACGCGACGCCGTCAGGAGGCCAGCCCGTCCAGCGCTTCTCGCATTGGGTGCAGCAGATCCGTAAGCGCCTGTTTCAGCCCGGCCGGATCCGATTGATGGCGAGCTATTGTATCCACCAGCACGCTGCCGACTATTACACCATCGGATACCTTACCCACGGCGGCGGCGGTTTCCGCGTCACGGATCCCGAAACCGACACCCACCGGCAACGCGGTAATGCGATGGACATTGGCCACCTTGCGACCCACTTCCTCCACATCAATGGAGGCGGCACCAGTCACGCCTTTTATGGAAACATAGTACACATAGCCCGAAGAGTGTTCACTGATTGCACGGATGCGGTCATCGGTAGTGGTGGGCGACAGCAGGAAAATGGAATCCATCTGGCGCTGGGTGAACAGTGGCGCCACTTCATCGGCTTCCTCCGGCGGCAGGTCCACCGTGAGGATACCGTCCACGCCGGCATCCGCCGCGGCATCGGCAAATGCCTCGTAGCCCATGGCTTCCATCGGGTTCAGATAGCCCATCAGCACCACCGGCGTGTGGGGATCCTGCTCGCGGAAGGTCTTCACCATGGCCGTTACCTGACGCAGTGAGGTACCGTGTTTCAACGCCCGCTCGCAGGCCAGCGCAATCACCGGGCCATCGGCCATCGGGTCGGAAAAGGGAACGCCCAGCTCGATAATGTCCGCCCCCGCTGCCACCAGGGTGTGCATCAGTTCAACGGTCTGGTCCGGGTGTGGGTCACCGGCGGTAATATAGGGGATCAGCGCCTTGCGGCCCTGCTCCCGGAGAGTGTCCAGCACCCCTGCAATTCGACTCATGCGTATGCGTGCTCCTGTATCAGTGGATCCTGGTCCGGCACCGGGCTCAGACCTCAATGCCGTCAAGCTGGGCAATGGTGTGGATGTCCTTGTCGCCGCGACCGGAAATGTTGATCACTACCATCTGCTCCGGATCCATGTCGGCGGCCAGCTTGATGGCGTAGGCCACGGCGTGGGCGGTTTCCAGTGCGGGCATGATGCCCTCGACCCGGGTCAGCCGGCGGAACGCCGCCAGGGCTTCATCATCCGTTACAGACACATATTCCGCGCGGCCGATGTCCTTGAGCCAGCTGTGTTCCGGCCCCACGCCCGGGTAATCGAGGCCGGCGGATACGGAGTGGGTACCGGCGATCTGGCCGTTCTCGTCTTCCATCAGGTAGGTGCGGTTACCATGGAGGACACCGGGACGCCCTGCGGCCAGGGGCGCGGCGTGCTGGCCGGTCTCCAGGCCCAGGCCACCGGCCTCGACCCCGTAGAGCTTGACCGACTCGTCGGTCAGGAACGGATAGAACATGCCGATGGCATTGGAGCCACCACCGACGCAGGCCACCAAGGCATCCGGCAACTTGCCCGCCTGCTCCAGTGCCTGCTGCCGGGTCTCGCGACCGATGACTGACTGGAAGTCACGCACCAGCAGCGGATAGGGATGGGGGCCGGCCACGGTACCGATGATGTAGAAGGTGTCGTCCACGTTCGCCACCCAGTCACGCATGGCGTCGTTCATGGCGTCCTTCAGGGTGCGGGTGCCACTTTCGACGGCATGGACTTCCGCGCCCAGCAGTTTCATGCGATAGACGTTGAGGGACTGTCGCTGTACGTCCTCGGCGCCCATGAACACATGACATTCCAGCCCCAGCCGGGCACAGACCGTCGCCGTAGCAACACCGTGCTGGCCGGCGCCGGTTTCGGCGATAACCCGCGTCTTGCCAAGGAACGACGCCAGCAGGGCCTGGCCGATGGTGTTGTTCACCTTGTGGGCACCGGTGTGGTTGAGGTCTTCGCGCTTGAGCCAGATCTGGGCACCGCCGGTTTCCCGGGTCAGCCGCTCGGCAAAGTACAGCGGACTGGGCCGGCCGACATAGTGGGCCAGGTCCTTGTCGAAGGCCGCCTGGAATTCCGGATCCGTCTTCAGCCGGAGGTATTCCCGCTCCAGGGTCATCAGCGAATCCATCAGTGTCTCGGACACGAAACGACCGCCGTAGGCCCCGAAATGCCCCCGGGCGTCCGGCAGTTGGCTCAGCATTTCATCAGTCAGTTTGGTTGGCACGATTAACCTCGCTCAGAAACTCGGTAATTTTGGCGGCGTCCTTGATGCCCTTGCGGGTGCCTTCGGGTGTGCCGTCGGACGCCTCCACGCCGCCACTGACGTCCACACCCCAGGGCCGAACCTGCCGGGTGGCGGTGGCAACGTTAGCAGAGTTGAGACCGCCGGCCAATATCAGTGGCAAGGGACGCTGTTCCGGGATGACGGACCAGTCAAAACTCTGGCCAGTCCCGCCATACCGCTGGGGATCATACGTATCCACCAGCAATCCCGATGCCCGATTCCAGTCCCGAAAGGCATTTTCAATATCCTCTTCATTGCGGACCCGGACCGCCTTGATCCAGCGACGATGGAACTGGCTGCAGAAATCCTGTGACTCGTCGCCATGGAACTGCAGCAGGTCCAGGGGCACCCGGGCCAGCACCTGCTCCACTTCCATGCGTGTCGGATTGACGAAAAGCCCGGTCAGGGTGACAAAGGCCGGCAAGGCCCCGGCAATGGCCGCAGCCTGCTCCAGGGTCACGGCCCTTGGGCTGGCGCCGTAGAATACCAGCCCGATGGCGTCGGCGCCCGCCTCGGCCGCAGCCAGGGCGTCTTCCGGTCGGGTGATGCCGCAGATTTTGGTGCGTGTGCGTACTTGAGACACAACTGACCTCATCAGGAACGGGTTCTTGGCTTGCGGTGGATCCAGCTCGGGGCCACCGGGGCATTCAGCCCGTCATCAAACCAGGGTCGGACAAAGGCCGGGCCGCATTGGGCGCGGGGGATGGCAAACGCCTCCGGGTAACCCACGTCCACCAGGTAAAGCCCTTCCGCCGGTGCGGTGACGGCCGCCTTGCGACGGTCACCGGTGGCCAGCACCTCACCGACCCAGGCCGGGGGATACTTGCCCTGGCCAACGGCCATCAGCGAGCCGGCAAAGTTCCGCACCATATGGTGCAGGAAGGCGTTGGCCTGGACATCGATCACCACAAAATCACCACGGCGATGAACCCGGATGAACTCCACGAAGCGCCAGGGAGAGCGGGACTGGCAACCGGCTGCCCGGAAGGCACTGAAATCGTGCTCCCCCTGCAGCAGGTGCGCCGCCTCCTGCATGGCTTCCTCATTCAGCGGACGGAATGTCCAGGACACCTGTGGTGCCAGCAGCGCGGGCCTTACCGGACCATTGAAGATAACATAACGGTAGCGGCGGTACACCGCCGAAAATCGGGCATGGAAGGGTTCCGGGGCGTTACCGGCCCAGTGCACCGCGATGCTGCGTGGCAATGCGGTGTTGATTCCCATGACCCAGGACCGCAGGTTGCGCACCGCCCGCGTGTCGAAATGCACCACCTGGTAGCTGCCGTGAACACCGGCATCCGTGCGCCCCGCGCAAACCAGATCCACGGGTTCGTCCGCCACCTTGCTGACCGCCCGGGTCAAGGTTTCTTCCACCGATGGCACACCGCTTTTCTGGCGTTGCCAGCCATGGTAGGCGGCGCCGTCGTATTCCAGGGCGAGGGCGACCCGGCCGTCGCCAATGGCATTGTCAGTGGTTAGCGGAATGGGGGTCTGGAACAAGGTGTTACCGGGTTGATAAAGGGGTGTATCAATAAAGAACGCCGGCGCATGGGCCGGCGTTCTGGTTCGATTGGCTATTATAACGGATCAGGGCAGCTTTTTGAGCAGTGATTGCGCTTCCGTCTTCTGCTCGTCGCTTCCCTCCAGGATAACCTCTTCCAGAATTTCCCGGGCGCCTTCGCTGTCACCCATATCCACGTAGGCACGGGCCAGGTCCAGCTTGGTTGCCACTTCGTCCGTGCCGGACAGGAAATCGAAGTCGTCGTCATCGCCCAGGGAGGCTTCGTCGATCTCGTCGATGCTGGATTTGTCGCCGGAGCGGGGTTCAGATTCTTCCACAGGTGTACCGGCCTCCTCATCCGCAACCGATTCATTGTCGAGCTCGGGAATCTCCAGGTCGGACAGGTCGTCCCCCGCCGGCTCCTCGCCGGTGGCCTCGGACGCGGACTCCGGTTCTTCCAGGTCCAGGTCCCCCAGGTCGAGCTGGCTTTCGTCTTCCGGCTCGGACTCGGAGGCCTGGTCCATCAGTTCCAGATCCTCATCGGAGACATCCAGCTCCAGATCCTCAAGCCCGTCGTCGTCACTGCTGTCGCCGGACGTTACCTTGTCCAGCTCGGCGTCCAGCTCGTCGAGGAAGGATTCGTCCAGGTCCGCCTCGTCTTCCGGGTTGGCGGACTGATCGGCGGGTTCTTCACCCTCGCCTTCCAGCTCCAGGTCTCCGAAATCAAGGTTGTCTTCTTCGGCGGGCTCTGCCGCGCCTTCCACATCCTCGGCAGATGGCTCACTATCGATGCCGGCATCGTCGAGATCCAGGGAACCGAAGTCGTCATCCAGTTCCAGGGATTCTTCTTCGGTCCGGTCGCTGGCGTCGGCCTCGCTGCCCTGCTCTTCCGGCAGATCGAAGTCGATATCGCCAAGGCCGTCATCGGTCTCTTCCGGGGTGGATGCCGGTTCGGGCCGCTTCGCTTCTTCCTCGGCGGGATCAGAGGTATCCAGCCCGGAGAAATCGTATTCGATGGGCGAGTCCTTATCATCCTCCTTGGATTCTCCGGTGTCCTCATCCGGCAGGTCCAGCTCCTCGAACGAGCTCATCAGCTCATTGGTTTCCTCGTCCATTGGGGTGCTGGCGATGTTATCGGAGGCGTCCTCTTCCCCCCGGGATTCACCCAGGGCGTCGCCGCCACGGAGCTGGGATTCCAGTTCATCGATACTGGGGGTGGATTCCGCCTCTTCCAGACGGGCACGAAGGGCTTCCGCTTCCGGCTGGGCCTCATCAAGCTCCATGGCTTCCAGCTCCGCGTACTGCTTGTCGAATGCGGCACGGTTGCCGGTATCCGCATAGACCGCCAGCAGCTTCAGGCGCAGGTCGGAACGGCTCGGCTCACGGGAGATGGCGTTTTCCAGTACTTCAGCGGCCGCTTCATGCTGGCCGTAGGACACATACCTGTCCGCCTCTTCCATGGCGCTGGCGGATTCGGCCGCTTCTTCCTCGCCCAGGGTGAGCTCGAAGCCGTCATCCTCATCGCCTTCATCCAGCTGCTGATAGAACTCATCCTCCTTGCTGGCGCGGCGACGGGAAATCAGCAGCACCACCAGCAACAGCAGAACCAGGAAACCGCCAAGGGCGATCTGGTACAGGAAGTTGCCGGCAATCAGGTCAATGGCAGTGGCCAGGAAACCCTTGTCCTGCGCTGGGCTGGACGGCTGCGGTTCCTCGGCTTCCTGCTGCTCGCCAGTTGCGGCCACGGGGCCATCGGCAGCGGCATCCGCTGGCTGCTGGTCGTCCTGCGGCTGCATGGCCGTGGTGTCATCGCCCGCGGCCATGTCCTCGTCGGTCATGACGGGGTCATCCATACCGGGCATGGCATCGTCCGCCGCCGGTTCGGCCTGGTCCTCTGGCATGCCGGTATCGGCTGCCTCGTCCACGGTGTCACCATCCTGCGCCATGGTGTCGCCCGCCATTTCTCCGGCGTCACCTTCCGTGGGCGCGGTGTCGTCAGCGGCATCCTCAGTGCCGGGCTCGGCCACGGTCATGCCCGACGTTTCGCCGGTGCCATCCGCAGGGCCTTCGGCGGGCTCATCAGCCTCGGCCATGCCACCCTGGATTTCGGCAAGCTGGGTATCCTTCAACTCGATCAGCCGCTGCAGGGTTTCCACCTGGTCCTGCAGGTCTTCCACCCGGCTGTTGAGTTCGTCATTTTCCCGCTGCACGCGGTCCAGCTCCTCCAGCGCGACGGCCTCGCCCGCATCTGCGGTACCACCCTGGCGGCCGTCACCGCCGGCGGAACCGTCACTGCGGGCCTCATCACCGTCCTCAGGCACAACCAGCCTGAGTTCGTCGGACGACGCCTGGCCGGCGCCATCACCACTGCCCGACGCGGCGACCTCACCCTGGGTGGCATCCACCTCGGGCTCGGGCTGTGCGAAGGCCCGGTGCTGGGCGGCCACTTCACGATTGGCCTGGGCCCGGGTACGGGCGGTCATGTCGTCCAATTCCGGTACCCGGAGAACTTCGCCCCGTTTGATCCGGTTGATATTGCCGTCTATAAACGCATCGGGATTCAGGTCCTGGATGGCCAGCATGACCTGTTCCATGGACACGCTGGTGTCCGGCCGGACCCGCTCGGCGATTTCCCAGAGCGTATCGGATGCCTGGACCTCCAGGCTGCCACTTACGGCGGACCGGGTGGTGGTCGTATCATCCGAAGCAGGCCGGGTGTCCTGGCTGGCGGTATCGCGCGGCTGACTGGTGGTCTGCTGTGCCTGGCGGGTCTGCGTGCTCTGCACGGACTCGGATACCCCGGACTCCTCGGCATAGACCGGGGGGTCCACCAGTACCGAGTATTCCCTCATGACACGACCGCTGGGCCAGGTCACTTCCACCAGGAAATTCAGGTAGGGTTCGCGCACCGGCTCACTGGACGTCACCGATATGACCAGCTCACCATTGGGCGCGGTGGTCACTTCAAAATTCAGGCGCGTAAGGAAGAAGTCGCGGCGCAAGCCAACGCGTTCGAAATCCTGCTCTGATGCCAGATTCACTATGATGTCGTCGGGGCTGACACCGTCCAGCCTGTTAACGTCGATCTCTGCATTCATTGGCTGGTTCAGATAGGACTGTATTTCTATCTCCCCGAGCCCCAGTGCCTGTGCGACACCGGAACCAAGCCCTCCCGCCAGAGCCAGAGCAACCGCAAGCTTGCGTACTTTCATGCTTTTTCCTTACCAGTCTCCGTTATTCGTTACCGCTAGATGAATACAGAATCGGACGAGGTTGGATGACTTTCACTTTTTTAATTTTAGAGTGAAGAGAGTATTGTTGATAATGCCAGCTTTATCAATCAATCACATCGCATCTTTGCACCACTTCCTGATGTATTTCACGGAAACAGTTGTGACTCCAAGTTTAGAAACCCTCTGAAAACAGGTCGGTGATCATCGGCCTGAGTCGAGACTTTCAGGACACGATACGCCATTTCCAGCATTCGATGGCTTATTCCGTCTCATTTTTGGAACAAACTGAGAAAAGATCCCGAAAAAATAACAGGGGCGGCGGCTGATTTCAGCCGGCGCCCCTGACCTGTTACCTGAAACGGTACACAGTTGGCATTATACGACTTTGCAATCGTCAGTTTTTCAACGCTCCTGGAGGATGCGCAGCATCCGGCGCAGGGGTTCAGCCGCTCCCCAGAGTAACTGGTCCCCGACCGTGAAGGCGGAAATGTACTCCGGCCCCATGGTCAGCTTGCGAATCCGGCCGATGGGCACACTCAGCGTCCCCGTCACCTTGGCCGGGGTCAGCTCCGCCATGGTGGCTTCCTTCTCGTTGGGAACCACCTTCACCCAGTCGTTGGCCTTCGCCAGGATCGACTCGATTTCGTCGATCGGCAGGTCCTTCTTCAGCTTGATGGTCATGGCCTGGCTGTGGGAGCGCATGGCACCAATCCGCACGCAGATGCCGTCGATGGGGATCGGGTTGTCACTGCGCCCCAGGATCTTGTTGGTTTCCACGCCGGCCTTCCATTCTTCCTTGCTCATGCCGTTATCGAGCTGTTTGTCGATAAACGGAATCAGACTGCCCGCCAGGGGCACTTCGAAATGCTCGGTGGGAAAGTTCCCGGAACGCATGGTGTCAGTGACCTTGCGGTCGATTTCCAGGATGGCTGACGACGGGTCTTCCAGCTCGGACTTCACGGCACCGTTGAGCGAACCCATCTGGTTGAGCAGCTCGCGCATGTTCTGGGCACCGGAGCCGGAAGCCGCCTGATAGGTCATGGGGGACACCCACTCGATCAGGTCCTGCTCCAGTAGGCCTCCCAGGGCCAGCATCATCAGGCTGACGGTGCAGTTACCGCCGATATAGTCCTTGACGCCCTTACCCAGGGCTTCGTCGATGACGTTGCGGTTCACCGGATCCAGTACGATCACGGAGTGGTCCACCATGCGCAGGGTGGAAGCGGCATCAATCCAGTAGCCATCCCAGCCCGCATCACGGAGTTTCTGGTAGACCGCGGTGGTGTAGTCGCCACCCTGGCAGGTGACGATGACATCCATGGTTTTCAGGGTGCCGACGTCAAAGGCGTCCTGGAGTGGCGGGACGCCTTCCCTGCCAACATCCGGGGCCGGCTTCCCGGTCTGGGAAGTGGAAAAGAACACCGGATCGATATCGGCAAAATCGTTTTCTTCACGCATGCGTTGCATGAGGACAGAGCCCACCATGCCACGCCAACCTACAAGTCCAACTCGCTTCATGTGCGACCTTTAAGACTCTATGCCCGCCCGCTGCCGTTATCGCTGGCAGGGACCGGATGGATGATCCCGCGGCAGCGGCATCCTGCTGCCGTCGGGTTTCGTGGGTGCTGGCCGATGGGCTGACCGTTACAGGGCCGCGAGGACAGCCTCACCCATCTCCCGGGTGGATACCTGCTTCGCGCCCTCGGACATGATGTCCGCGGTACGCAGACCCTGGTCCAGCACCTTGCTGACCGCCGCCTCAATGGCCCCGGCGGCTTTTTCCTCACCGAGGCTGTAGCGCAGCATCATGGCACCACTGAGGATGGTGGCCAGCGGATTGGCAATGCCCTGGCCGGCAATATCCGGCGCTGAACCGTGGCAGGGCTCGTACATGCCCTGCTTTTCAGAGTTCAGGGAAGCGGACGGCAACATGCCAATGGAGCCGGTGAGCATTGCCGCTTCATCCGAAAGGATATCACCAAACATGTTGCCGGTCACAATCACGTCGAACTGCTTGGGCGCACGAACCAGTTGCATGGCGGCGTTATCCACGTACATGTGGGACAGCTCCACGTCCGGGTATTCCTTCGCCAGTTCGTCCATGATTTCCCGCCACAGCACGGTCACTTCCAGCACATTGGCCTTGTCCACGGAACACAGTTTGCCTTGACGCTGCCGGGCGGCTTCGAAGGCCACCCGGCCGATGCGGCGGATCTCGGATTCGCTGTAGACGTAGGTGTTATAGCCCTGACGCTCGCCCCCTTCCAGCTTGCGCACACCCCGGGGCTGACCGAAGTAGATACCGCCGGTCAGTTCCCGCACGATCATGATATCCAGCCCGGACACCACCTCCGGCTTGAGGGATGAGGCGGAGGCCAGTTGCGGGTACAGAATGGCCGGACGCAGGTTGGCGAACAGTTCCAGGTTGGAGCGCAGCCCCAGCAAACCCTTTTCAGGCCGCTTGGCCATTTCCAGGCCATCCCACTTGGGACCGCCCACGGCACCCAGCACAATCGCATCGGCCTTCTTCGCCTGGTCCAGGGTCTTGTTCGGCAGCGGCTCGCCGGTTTCGTCGATCGCCGCACCCCCCACCAAAGCTTGCTCGAAGTGCAGATCAAGACCGAACTGGTCGTTGATCCTGCGCAGGACCTTTTCCGCCTCGGTAACGATCTCAGGGCCGATTCCGTCACCCGGCAGCATGAGTACGGTTCTGGACATGGGTATTTTCCTTGTTGATTCAGTGTTGATTCAGCGAACAGCGTCGGCGTTATCAGTGGCCGGCGTTGAACAGCCAGGGGGCTGTTTTGCGGCGGCTGTTTTCGTAGTCTCGGATCAGGTCGGCATCCTCGAGGGTGACACCGATATCATCCAGGCCGTTGAGCAGGCAGTGGCGGCGGAAATCGTCCACCTCGAAGCTGAAGGACTCGCCGGACGGGGTGGTCACGGTCTGGCTCTCCAGATCCACGGACAGCTCATAGCCTTCGTTGGCTTCGGTTTCCTGGAACAGCTGGTCAACTGTTTCTTCAGGAAGAACAATGGGTAACAGGCCATTCTTGAAGCAGTTGTTGTAGAAAATGTCGGCAAAGCTCGGGGCAATGATCACCCGGAAACCGAAGTCATCCAGAGCCCAGGGGGCGTGCTCACGACTGGAGCCGCAGCCAAAATTTCGGCGGGCCAGCAGCACGCTGGCGTTGCGATAGCGCTCCTGGTTCAGGAAGAAGTCCGGGTTGATGGGCCGCCGGGAGCAGTCCTGGTCCGGCTTGCCCTCGTCCAGGTAACGCAGCTCATCAAACAGGTTGGGGCCGAAACCGGTCCGCTTGATGGACTTGAGAAACTGCTTGGGGATGATCATGTCCGTATCCACATTGGACCGGTCCATGGGGGCGACGATGCCCTTGTGTTGCTGCAATGCTCTCATGGTCTGTCTCCTGTGGATCAGTTCATCATCTCGCGGACGTCAACGAAATGGCCGTTGATGGCGGCGGCTGCGGCCATGGCCGGGCTGACCAGGTGGGTGCGGCCACCAAAGCCCTGACGGCCCTCGAAGTTCCGGTTGGAGGTGGACGCGCAGTGCTCCCCCTGCCCCAGTTTGTCGGCGTTCATGGCGAGGCACATGGAGCAGCCCGGGTCACGCCATTCCAGGCCGGCTTCGATAAAGATTTTGTCGAGACCTTCCTGTTCCGCCTGGGCTTTTACCAGCCCGGAGCCGGGAACCACCATGGCCTGCTTGAGGATCGGGGAGACTTTCCGGCCCTTGACCACCTTGGCCGCCTCGCGCAGATCTTCGATACGGCTGTTGGTGCAGGAGCCGATAAACACCCGGTCCAGCTTGATGTCGGTAATCTTCATGTTGGCGTCGAGGCCCATGTACTTGAGGGCGCGTACGATGCCTTCCCGCTTGATGGGGTCTTGCTCGGCAGCCGGGTCGGGCACGTTGCTGCCAACGCCTGCGACCATTTCCGGCGAGGTGCCCCAGCTCACCTGCGGCTGGATCTCGGCCCCTTCCAGTTCGATGACCTTGTCAAACTCGGCGTCGGCGTCGCTGTGCAGGGTGCGCCAGTACTCGACGGCTTTGTCCCACTGGTCGCCCTTGGGCGTGAACGGGCGGCCCTTGACGTAGTCGATGGTGGTGTCGTCAACGCTGACCATGCCAACCCGCGCGCCCGCTTCGATGGACATGTTGCAGATGGTCATGCGGGCTTCCATGCTCAGGTCGTGGATGGCGTCGCCACCGAATTCGATGGCGTAGCCGGTGCCGCCAGCCGTACCGATCTTGCCGATGATGGCCAGGACCACGTCTTTGCCGGTCACGCCGGGGCCGAGCTTGCCGTTCACCTTGACCAGCATGTTTTTCATTTTCTGCTGGACGAGACACTGGGTGGCCAGTACGTGTTCCACTTCGGAGGTGCCGATGCCGTGGGCCAGGCAGCCGAAGGCGCCGTGGGTGGAGGTGTGGGAGTCACCGCAGACGATGCTCATGCCGGGCAGTGTGGCGCCCTGCTCCGGTCCGATGACGTGGACGATGCCCTGGCGCTGGTCCTTGATCTTGAATTCGAGGATGCCAAACTCGTCGCAGTTCTTGTCCAGGGTTTCCACCTGGATGCGGGACACGGGGTCGACGATGCCTTCCACGCCACGTTCGCGGTCGGTGGTGGGCACGTTGTGGTCCGGCGTGGCGATGTTGGCGTCGATGCGCCAGGGTTTGCGGCCGGCCAGGCGCAGGCCTTCGAAGGCTTGCGGTGAGGTGACTTCGTGGAGCAGGTGCCGGTCGATGTAGATCAGCGCGGAGCCGTCGTCCCGCTGTTTGACCAGGTGGTCGTCCCACAATTTGTCGTATAAGGTCTTGCCCGCCATGGTTTGGTCTCTCTCGGTTATTCGGGTCTTGGTTTTGACTGCTATGTGGGGAATTTTACTCCCCTGTGGCGAATAACCTCAATTCATGTTTTTCATGGTTTGCATTCCTTTCTGGAATGATAAAGTAGAGTTTATTGCTTACCTTGATTTGATGTGTGCTATCGAACTGAGGTGCCTGGTCCGGGGAGCGGTATATTTTTCCAGGACACGCCCCGCAAGTACGTCCATGTAGGGCTCGACGAGCGCCCTTTGTTGCTAATTGCTCCTGCGTCGCAACAAAGGTCCAGGCCCGGCCGTCCATGGCCGGCCCGTGAAGCGCTTACGCGCTCCACCCCTGGCGCTCGACGGTCCTGGAAAAACATCCCCCACCCCGAACCTCAAACCTTTTCGCAGGCCTCTAAAGAGCAGAACACATGGACTCCAATGCACTCAAAGCGTTTATTACGGTCATTGATCAGGGCTCCTTTTCCGAAGCCGCCGACACCCTCCACTTGACACAGCCCGCCATCAGCAAACGCCTGGCGGCGCTGGAGAATCAGCTTGGCACCCCCCTGCTTGAACGCAGCCACCGACAGATCCGTCTGACGGATGCTGGCGCCCGGTTGCTGCCCCATGCCCGGCGCATTCTGGATGAGGTCCATAACGCCCGGCTGGCGCTGCAGGACCGGGATGGTGAGGTGGCCGGTCACCTGTCGCTGATTGCCAGTCACCATATTGGTCTGCATCACCTGCCCGCCTGGCTCCAGCGGCTGAACCGGGAGTATCCGGATGTAACGCTGGGTCTGCAGTTCATGGATTCGGAAGGGGCCTATGACCGGATGCGGCGGCGGTCGGCGGAGCTGGCGTTTGTGACGTTGAGCGAGAGTATGGACCAGTCGTTCGAGGTGCACGCCCGATGGGAGGATGAGATGGTGTTTGTGGTGTCGCCGGATCACCCGCTGGCCAACATGGAGGCGCCGGATCTGGCGGCGTTGTCGGGCTATGATGCCTTGCTGCCCGAGGCCGGGACGGCCACCTACCGGACGGTGAGTCGGTTGTTCCTGGATGCGGACTTATCCCTGAATCTGCCCATGCCCACGAACTATATGGAAACCCTGAAGGTAATGGCCGGTGTGGGTCTTGGCTGGAGTGTGTTGCCGGTGAGCATGGTGGATGACTCCCTGACGGTGCTGCCGGTTGGGCATCGTGTCAGCCGGTTCCTGGGCGCCATCGGGTTGCGGGGACGGTCGCTCAGCCCCCAGGCCCGGGCCCTGCTGACGATTGCCGGTGAGATCAGGTAGCGGCTGTGTCCGGCGGTGGCTGTAGCCAGCGCCAGGTGATGAAGATGGCGAAGACCATGGCCACGGCGCCGCCCCAGAAGGCGGCGGAGGTGCTGAAGCCGTCCACCAGGAAGCCGGAGAGCCAGGCCCCCACGGCACCGCCAGCGCCGAAGGTCAGGCCACTGTACAAGGCCTGGCCCTGGCCGTGGTGGTGCTGGCCAAAGAAGCCCTGGACATACTGCACGGAGATGACGTGGAGGGCGCCGTAGGAGGCGGCGTGCAGTAGTTGGGCGAAGATCAGTATCGGTACCACGTCGGTGACTTCGGCGATCAGGATCCAGCGCAGCATGGTGAGCATCAGGGCGCCGATGGCGATCTGGCGGACGCTGAAATACCGTGTGAGTCGGTGCATCACCACGAACAGACCGATTTCGGCGATCACGCCCAGTGACCACAACAGGCCAATGGGGAGTTTGCCGTAGCCGTGCTGTTCCAGGTGGATGCTGAAGAAGGTGTAGTAGGCGCCGTGGGAGACCTGGAGCAGGAAGTTCATGGCGAAGAAGGCAATCACCGCCGGGTGACCGACAATGGCTTTCAGGCTGCCGTTGGGGGCACTGGTTTTCTGGGCGCCCCGTTCCGAGGGCACCAGGAAGGTGGAGACCGCAATGCCCGCAAACACCGGTAGCAACAGCCATGGCAGCATGGTGATCGGGATAAACTCCAGGATGGCGCCAATGATGGCGACGCCGCCGATAAAGCCCACCGACCCCCACAGGCGGATGCGTCCATACTTTTCTTTCTTCGAGCCCAGCACCCGCAGGGTGATGACTTCGTACAACGGCAGGATGGCGTTCCAGAAGAAGGTGAACATCAGCATCACCAGCAGCAGCCCGTAGAACCCGGGCTCCAGGAAGACACCGGCGAAGCATAATGAGCCCACGACGGCGCCGAAGCGTACCAGCCGTACCCGCAGGCCGGTCTGGTCGCCGATCCAGCCCCAGACGCTGGGGGCCACGATTTTGGTGAGCTGGATGGTCGCCATCAGGGTGGCGATCTGCAGGTAGGAGAAGCCCCGCCCTTCCAGGTACAGGGACCAGTAGGGCAGCAGCGAGCCCAGCAGGGCGAAGAACCAGAAGTAGAGGTTTGAGAGTCGCCAGTAAATAACGGTTTTCCTTGAGATTCCGGTCGTTCGGTAAAGCCGTTAAGGGGGCGCCAGTGTCCCGTTTGGCCAATTCGCTAACCTACTGAGCCACTGAGAGCCTTGAGAGCAAGGCGCCCGCTGTCAACGCTGTCCGATGGTCGGGGTGGTAACCTCGACATCGCCGTTCTGTCCCCGGTGGCGCAGGTAGTGATCCATCAGCACGATGGCCATCATGGCCTCGGCGATGGGCGTCGCCCGGATACCCACGCAGGGGTCGTGGCGACCGGTGGTGACCACTTCCACCGGGTTGCCGTCCACATCGATGCTCCGCCCCGGCAGTCGAAGGCTGGAGGTGGGCTTGAGGGCGATGCTGGCAACGATGGGCTGGCCGGAGGATATGCCCCCGAGCACGCCACCGGCATTGTTGGACAGGAAGCCTTCCGGCGTCATTTCGTCCCGGTGCTCGGTGCCCTTCTGGGTAATCGAGTCGAAGCCGGCGCCGATTTCCACGCCCTTGACGGCGTTGATGCTCATCAGGGCGTGGGCCAGGTCCGCATCCAGCCGGTCGAAGATGGGCTCGCCGAGGCCGGGGGGAACGTCGTCCGCCACCACGTTGATCCTGGCGCCGATGGAGTTGCCCTCCTTGCGCAGGGCGTCCATGTAGGCTTCCATCTCCGGCACCTTGCTGGCGTCCGGGCAGAAGAACGGGTTCTGGTGCACCTGCTCCCAGTCGAAGGTTTCCGCCTTGATGGGGCCAAGCTGTGACAGGTAGCCGCGGATGCGGATGCCCAGGCGCTGCTCCAGGTACTTGCGCGCCACCGCGCCGGCAGCGACCCGCATGGCGGTCTCCCGGGCGGAGGAGCGACCGCCGCCGCGATAGTCCCTGACACCGTATTTATGCATGTAGGTATAGTCGGCATGGGCCGGCCGGAACTGGTTGGCGATTTTCGAGTAGTCCTTGGAGCGCTGGTCGGTGTTCTCGATCACCAGGCCGATGGGGGTGCCGGTGGTTTTGCCTTCGAACACGCCGGACAGGATCTTCACCTCGTCCGCTTCCCGGCGCTGGGTGGTATGGCGGGACGTGCCCGGCTTGCGGCGATCCAGGTCCGCCTGCAGGTCGGCCTCGCTCAGCTCCAGACCCGGCGGGCAACCATCGATGATGCAGCCCAGGGCCAGACCGTGGCTCTCACCGAAGGAGGTGACGGTGAACAGTTTTCCAAAGGTGTTTCCGGACATAATTCAGCATCTTGTCGTTAACAGTTAAAATCTTTGTCAGGACTTCCCGAGACCTTCCACCAGGGTTTCCCGGGTCAGCACGAATACGCCGTCGCCCCCGTTGTCGAATTCCAGCCAGGTAAACGGCAGTTGCGGATAGGCATCGTCCAGCGCGCCCCAGCTATTGCCCACTTCTACGATCAACAGTCCGCCCGGGTTCAGGTGGTCGGCGGCCCGGTCCAGTATGCGATGGGCAATTGCCAGCCCGTCATGCCCCGCTTCCAGGCCGAGCCGGGGCTCGTGGTGGTACTCGTCGGGCATGTCCGCCATGTCCTCGGCATCCACATAGGGCGGATTGCTCAGGATAACGTCGTAACGGCCCTCCAGCTGGTCGAATACATCGGACCGTACCGCCCTCACCCGGTCTTCCAATCCATGGAGCTGGATGTTGGTACGGGCCACTTCCAGGGCATCCTCCGACACGTCGGACAGGTCCACCCGGGCATCGGTGAATACGCTCGCGGCGGCAATGCCGATGCAACCGCTGCCAGTACAGAGATCCAGCACCCGCTCCACCGGGCGGTCCGCCAGCCAGGGCTGCAGGCCCGCCTCCAGCAATTCCGCCATGGGGGACCGGGGGACCAGTACCCGCTCATCCACCCTGAACGGCAACCCCATGAACCAGGCCTCGCCAATCAGGTAGGCCACCGGCTTGCGATCCTGGACACGCCGGTCGATGCGCTCCAGGATGACCTGGCGTTCGTCCCGGGTCAGCCGGGCATCCAGAAACAGGGTGTTGTTCTCCAGCGGCAGGTGCAGGCTGCGCATCACCAGCAGCACCGCCTCGTCCCAGACGTTGTCGGTACCGTGGCCGAAGTAGAGGCCGGCCTCGCTGAAGCGGGACGCCGCATAGCGCAGGCAATCCCGCACGGTAATCAGGTCGTCAATGGGACGGGTCAATGCCGGTTCCTTCTGCCAGCCCCGCCGAAGCGGCGGGCAATGAATGTTGTCGGCGGATTATACGCGGATTCGTCGTGCCGGGCAGCCCCGGCGTCAGACCGCCAGCGGCCCCGAACTGTTGCGGTTCTTCTCGAACCGGTCCAGGGCGGTGTGCATGCGTTCGCGGCCAATCTGGATCAGTTCCGGTGCCTTGTGATAATCGTAGGTGCGGCAGGAATTCTTGGGCACGTTCACCAGCAGGTCGGGCGGGTAGCCGGCCAGCTTGTACTGCACCAGGGCGCTCTGCATGGTCTCGATGGTCAGGTTCATAATGTCAAACTTGCCGATGCCCAGCTTGTCCCAGTTGATGGTGCCCGTCTCCTGCCAGGGGTCGCGATCCGCTGCCGGTTTCTCCTCGCTCTGCTCCCGTACCTCGTCCTCGAGTTTCTCCTCCGGGGAGCCCCCCTTCACCGGATTCCCCATGTCCCGGCGGCCTCCGAAGGATTTCAGGGCTTCCCAGTCGAGCCAGCGCGAGGCCTTGTCGCGGATCTTGCCGATCCATTCATCCAGCTCGTTGTCGTCGTCCAGGGGATGGAAGGCGGCATCGGGAATGCGGCTGTCCCGGTCGTTCTCGCCACTGAGATTCACCGCGACCACCATGTCCGCGTGGGCGGAAATGGTGGGCATGATGGGCAGCGGGTTGAGTAAGGCGCCGTCCACCAGTACCCGGCCATTCAATATCACCGGAGTGATCAGCCCGGGAATGGCGATGGAGGAACGGATGGCCTGGTCCAGGGGCCCCTCCTGGAACCAGATTTCCCGGTGCCCCAGCAGGTCCGTGGCCACGGCGGTGTAGGCAATGGGGAGGGACTCGATGCGGGTATCCCCCAGCATGTCCCTGACCACGGAGAAGACTTTCTCGCCCCGGATCGCGCCCACCGAGTTCAGGGTCACATCCAGCAGCTTGAGCACGTCGAACTGCCCCAGCCCGGTGACCCAGTCCTTGTAGGCCTGCATCTTGCCGGCGGCATACACTCCGCCGATCAATGCCCCCATGGAACAGCCGGAAATGGCCACAATCTCGTAACCCCGTTCCTCCAGCACCTCGATGGCACCAATATGGGCATACCCCCGGGCGCCTCCGGACCCGAGGGCCAATGCCACCCGCTTGCGCTGCTCCGGCGGGGAATCAACACCGCGGGCATCGGGTGCCGCTGGCTTTGGTCCGGCGGCGGAGGACTCGATCGCAGGCGTCCGGGCCCCTCCGGATGACCCGGACGCTGGCTTTTTCCGGTCACTCATCCGTTGCCCCCCCTGCCGGTGGTGCGATGACCAGGATCTCGATGCGGTTTCCGGGGCGCCCCGGTGATGCCACGTCAACCAGCGGGCCAATGCCCCGTATCAGGTGACGGGAGCGGGAGATGCCGGAACGGTCCAGCAGGTCGGACATGGTGGTGGCGGCCCGTTCCGCCCGGGCAATGGATTCCTCGACGGTTTCATTATCCCCCAGGCTGGCAAAGGCAGCGATCACCACCTGGCTGCCTTTCACCTCCGCCATGGAATCGATCCGGCGACGGGTTTCCACGCCCCAGTCGAAACGGACCGTGAAATCGCCCTCCCAGGGCACAATCACCGGCCCTGCAATGCGGCCACGAGAGGCCTCACCCCCCGGAATCTCCGCGTCATCCGACAGCTTCAACTCTTCCAGCCAGAGGTGATCGCGTCGGTTGCCCCGGGTGACGGTGTAGAGGGTGACCAGCCAGCGCTGGCCCGCCTCGTCTTCCAGTGCCGCCACCAGGTATTCCTGGTCGGCATCACGACCATAGAGACTGGCCTGGTCGAAGACCTGGTTGGCCCATACGTTGCTCCGACCGCACTCGCGTCCTTCGCACTGGAACAGGATGGTGGCATTGCGCGCCTGCAACTGCTCAAGGTACCAGGCCCGGGCATCCTGCCGGGCAGCATCCGGATTTAACAGGTAGAGGCGACCGGTGCCGTCCACCTCCAGCCGGACCGAGCGCTCGGCACGGACTTCATCCCCAACCTCACGAATGGCGCTGAGCATGACCCGGTGACTGGCCGCGCTGATTGGCCGCTCCTCCTCCAGGGTGGACAACGGAAAGTCAGGGAGCAGACTGGCCTGAGCGGCAAACGGGACCGACAGCACCGTCAGCACCAATAGGGCCCGGAGTTGGATAAATACCGGTATCGGCATGATGACTACTCCCCTGCCAGGAACGACCGGATCCCCTGCTCCACCGGCGTGATATTACCGTCCAGGTGGCAGTGGTGTCCGCCATCGATATCCAGGCAACGGACATTGGCCAGGGCATCGAAGCGTTTCTGCCAGCGCTCGAAGGAGGCCAGCAGACCGTGTTCCGCCCGGATCAGCAGGATCGGGGCCGACACCGAGTGCACGAAGCTCATCACCTGTTCTTCCGAGAATACCATGGTGGATGGGTGACGCAGCCGGGGGTCGGTGCGCCAGTGCCAGCCATCCGGCCCCTGCTCCAGGTTGCGGGAGAGCATCACCCGGGCCACCTCCACGGACAGCGGATTGCGGCCCCGGGTCCGCAACGTCGCGGCGTCGTCCAGGGACGGATAGCCGGTGCTGGCACCGGAGCCTGACAGGCGCTTGCGGATGCCCCGGCGAAGCTGGCTGACGGATTCCTCCGGCGCCTTGGAGATGGGGCCCAGGCTGTCGATCATCACCAGCCGGCGGACCTTCTCGGGAAACGCTGCCGCATACAGCATGGAAACAATACCGCCCAGGGAATGGCCCACCAGGTCCACCTGGTCGTGATCGGCGAAGTGCGTCTCGATCAGCTCCGCCAGGTCGGCCACATAGTCCGCCAGGAGGTAGCTCTGGCCCTCAGGGCGATGGCCTGAGTAGCCGTGACCGGCATGGTCCAGGGCCCAGATATTACCCAGGGACCGCAGGGTCGGCGCCAGCCGGTAGAAGGTCAGGCTGTTGTCCAGCCAGCCGTGGAGCATCAGCACCGGGGTGGTCCCCGGCTCGGCGTCGCTGGCCGGCCAGTGCAACCCTGCAAGAGTCAGGTGTTTCAGGGGCCAGCGCACCTCCCTGAAGTCGGATTCGGAATCAGAGAGCAGGTCCGGGGACAGGGACTGGTTCATGAAAGCAGACTTTCCTTAAAACGGAACAACGGGCAGCCACGCCCGGACGTTACATGGTATGGGTGGGCCGGTCAGAACTCAGGGAGCCCGCCAGGTAGGATTCGATCTTGGTGCGTGCGGTTTCGTCCTCACCGTTGAACTGCACGCCAATACCGGCGGCACGGTTGCCCTGCGCCCCCCGTGGCGTGATCCAGACCACCTTGCCGGCCACCGGGATCTTCTCGGGTTCATCCATCAGGTTGAGCAGCAGGAAGACCTCATCCCCCAACTGGTACTGCTTCTGGGTGGGAATAAACAGCCCACCCTGGCGGATATAGGGCATGTAGGCGGCATACAGCACCGCCTTGTCCTTGATGGTCAGGGTCAGGATACCACTGCGTGCGCCAAAACCAGGACCCATGGCTTTCCTCCAGCGTTTGTCATTGTATTGCCGCGGTAACCGCTCCGCAGGCTGAATGTATCGTTAGTCTAGCAGACCCGGGCACTGGCCCAACCGGGGCCAGCAGCCACTACCCTGCCCGTTTGCGCCGGGGCATCAGGCTTCGCCACTGGATCAGCAGGCGGTCGGTCTCCAGCTCGGGGTTCACATTATTCACCAGGGCGCGCCGGGATTCGCGGATGGCGTCCACAAGTTCCTGGGCCCGCCATGGCGGATTGCCCGACGCCAGGTATCGTACCACTTCCGCGATGCCCGGGTCCCGGGGCTCGCCCCCGGCCATGGCACGGGCCAGGTCATTGGCCCAGCCCTCCATCAGGTTGAGGGTGGCCTCATGGCCCAGGCTCCGGAAGGCCCTGGCGGCGGTTGCCACCGATACCGCCCCCTTCATGAACTGCCGGAAAGCGTCCAGTGCCGACTCACGCTGTTCCAGGAAACCGGTGTCCAGCAACTCCAGCGCCAGCCTGGGCGCCCCTCCGGCCAGATGCAGGGCCAGGGCCTGCTGGTCGGTCTCCGGGGCATCGTCCCGCTCCTCAAGCCGGGCAAACAGCCAGCTGGCGGCTTCGGCGGCCGGTGGTGTCGGCACCGGCATGATGCGACAGCGGGACCGGATGGTGGGCAGCACCGGTCGACCGGTTTCCTGCAGCAACAGCAGCACCACGTCCGATGCCGGTTCCTCCAGGGTCTTGAGCAGCGCGTTGGCGGCGTTGATATTGAGTTGGTCCGCCCGGTCCACCACCGCCACCTTGAGTCCGGCCACCTGGGGCGAGGCGACGGCGAACTGGGACAGCGCCCGCACCTGGTCGATACGGATCATGCGGGATTTTTCCGGCTGGTAGACCCGGATATCGGGGTGGGATTCCCCCGCCACCAGCAGGCACTGACGGCACTGGCCGCAGGCCTCGCGGCTCCCCTCCGTGCGCTGGTCACATACCAGCAGGGCGGCAATCGACTCCGCCAGTTGCCGCTTGCCCACGCCCCGTTCCCCGTGGATAAGGGTTGCATGGGGCAGCCGTCCCTGATCCAGGGCCTGCGCAAAGGGTTCCAGTGCTGGCGTCAGCCAGGGCATTCGGGTCACGGACGGTTCCTGCTCGACGATGGTTTGGGGTGTTCCCTGAGGGCCCGCCGGATGGCCGACAGCCGACGCCGCATGACCCTCAGGCCGAGGGCCTCCTGCCGGTTGTCGGTTCTCGACCGACGGGAACTGGAGCCATAGTAATGGTTGTTCAGGTCACGGGCAAAGGCTTGCGCCAGACGACCGGCGGGCGGCGCCTGGTCGGCGGTGATGCGGGCCAGTTGCTCCGGGGTAACCCCCGCCGGTACCGTGACACCCTGTTGCCGGAGGGCCCGCACCCAGCGCTCCACCAGCAGGGCGACCGGGTCCGCTGAGCGACCGCCACTATGCCGCAGGGCGGTGATCACACCAGCCACCAGCAGCGCCAACCCCACCAGGGAGGCGGTGATGTAGCCCAGTTCCTTGAGGCCGATGTTGCCCGGCAGGCGACTCATCAGGTCCATCTGGGACTGCCCCTGGTAGCCCACCACCCAGCGCTGCCAGTTATAGTTGATCCGGTCCATCTGCAGGCTGAACCATTGCACCACCGCCACATCTCCGTACCGCTGGGGCGAGGTCCAGTCGTCCTCCAGGAACGAGCCTTCCTCAGCCACGGCATCCCGCAGGCCGGATTCAATGCGGTCCGGGGAGATGGCGGCGGTGGGATCCAGCCTGACCCAACCCTGGTCCGCTATCCAGGCCTCCACCCAGGCATGGGCATCGTACTGTCGCACGATCAGGTAGGCATCATCGGCGCCGGTGGAACCGCCCTGGTACCCCGCCACGATACGGGACGGGATGCCGGCGGACCGCAGCAGGAACGTGGTGGCACTGGCGTAGTGGGCGCAGAACCCCCGCTTGGTATCGAACAGCAGGGCGTCCACCGGATCGTCGGGCATGGTGGGCGGTCGCAGGGTGTAAAAGTATGCCTGTTGCCGGAAGCGGGTCAGGATCGACTGTGCCAGTTCCATGTCGGAATTGGTGGCGGTGGACAGTTCCCGGGCCAGCCGGCGGCTGCGTTCATTGCCCTGCTCCGGCAACTGCAGGTATCGGCGTCGCTCCGAGGGTGTCAGTGAACGGGGATCCTCGGTGGCGGGCTCCAGGGCCATACGGTAGCGCACCGAGGTATCCGCCGGTCGCTCCAGCCGGAACAGATTGCCCGGCACCGGACTGACATTGCCGGACACCGCCCGGGAATTGTCCAGGGCGTAGACCCAGCGTTCACCGGAGGCTTCCATCAGCACATCGTACTGGTTGTCGGCCAGGTCGCCGATGCCGGCATCCAGGTCGACCCGGCCCAGCCGCGATGGCGGTTCATCCTGCCACTGGCTCCAGGTAGTGCCGTCGAACCGGTCCAGGATCAGGGCCCGCCAGTACCGGTCCCGGTGGGCGGGCATGGCGCCCCCGAAGGTGACCCGGAAAGCCCGTTCACTGCTCTGGGCCAGGTTGGAAATGTCTCCCGGGGTCATGGCGTCCGACAGCCCGGTGCGGGCCTCGCCGGACACCAGCGGCACGCTCCACAGGGGCGCCATGCGGGGAAAGAAGATAAACAGCGCCAGCACTACCGGCAGGGTTTTGAGCATCATGCTCCCCAGCCGCCGTAAGCCCTTGGCCGGGCTATGGCTGGCACCCGGTGTATGGAGCATCTGCAGGGCCACCAGCAGCAGGACAATCCCGGCCAGGGTGACCAGCGTCCAGCCGATACCCTGCTGGAACAGGAAGTTCACCGCAGCCAGGTAGACCAGTATAAAGAACAGCACGAAGAAATCCCGCCGGGTCCGGGTCTCCAGCCATTTCAGACCGACGGCGAGGACAAAGAACGAGGCCGCGGTGTCGACACTGAAATGACCGCTGACCGTGGCCACATAGCCGGCAATCAGGGTGCCCATCACCCCCAGCCGCAGCCATCGACCCGGCAGGCGCACGCGGCCCTGCTGGACCGCCCAGCGCCAGCCGGCCAGCAACAGACACGCCGCCAGCAGCCACAGGGGCAGGCGATCCCACTGGGGCAGCAACAGTACCAGAAATCCGCACAGCAACCAGAGCAGTGCGCCGCTGGGCAGCATGGGAGCGCGGGTGCTCATCGGTCGCCCTCCCCCTGCGGCGGTGTCTGCCGCCAGGTGGCCAGGGCCCGGAGGCACTGCTTACGGTGCTGGTCGCCCTGGTCCGGTTCAATGGTCAGCCCGGGCAGGCGCAGGCCCCAGACCTCGCCGGCCTGGGAGCGCTCCTGGACCAGGGCCGCCAGGTAGCTCAGGCGCAGTTCGTGATCGGTACCGGGAAAGCCCTCGAAGTCCAGCCACCGGGGGCTGCCCAGTTCCCCCTGCCAGTCAGCCACCACCATCTCACCGTTGCGTGAATAGCGCTTCCAGTCCACCCGGGCACTGAGATCTCCTTCCCGCCAGGGCCGCAGTTCCACCTGATCCTGCCCCTGGCTGCGCTGGTCCGCCTCGGCGTTCTCGCCGTCGTCACTGCCTTCCGGCGCCTGGGGAGGGGTGATCGGACGGGGATAAACGATGGCCGGCGTGGCCGGTTGCAGCCAGGACCAGGCGACCAGCAGGCCGAAGGGAAAGCGGGTTTCCACCCGCACCCGGTCAGGCAGCAGGTAGCCCCGCTCGCGACTGGGCACCTCGATGGCTCCGTCCACCAGGGTTCCCCCGGGAACCGACAGGCTTGCGCCCGGGCCGTTGTCGTTGAGCAGATCAATGGCGGTGGCGTCATGGTCCGCCTGCAGACGGACATGGAAGGCAATCGGTTCACCAGCAAAGCCCTCGCCGGGTTTCAGCATGGCGATATCCAGGCCACTGAGGTTATTGTGGGTCTGGTGCATGGCCGCCACGAACAGGGCCCCCAGCAGGAAGGTGAGCAGGTAGATCAGGCTGTTCTGGTAATTGATGCCGGTGAGCAACATGACCACGAGCAGCACACCGAAGACGACGCCGGCACCGGTGGGCAGGATAAAGATGGAGCGTCGATCCAGGTGGCGCTGGTCTTCCCGGGGTATCCGGCGATTGACCCACGCCCGCCAGCGGCGGTTGGCCTTGAGTTTGATGGCTGACACGACTACTTCCTTACCCGGGGCCGTTTATTGGTCAAACATATAGGGTATCATGTGCCGCCCATATGACGGCCACGACCCCATCAGGTTTCCGGATGTTGACCCGCTATACAGTCCCCCGTTCCCGACTCGACGGTATCGTTGATGCCCTCTCCGGGCTTGAGGGTTTTATCTGCCTGGACACGGACCGGGGCGCCGGTCGGCGGATCAGTGCCCTGCCGGTCCGGGAATGGCGCTTTCCGGACGACCCGCAGCGGTTCGCTGATACCGTTGCCGACATCCTCGCCGAACACCGGCTCCTGGCCAGTGGAGATACCTGCGGCGGCATCGCCGGCAGTCTGTTCTACGAAGCGGGGCGGCAGACGGTTCCCGGTTTCCGCAGCCGAGGCGACGCCCTGGACAGCGCTGGCTGGGCCGGCCTGTACCGCTGGGAACTGGCGATTCCCGCCTCGGGGGACGCCCAACTGCTGTTCCACGAGACCTGTCCGGGGGCGCTGGCGGACCGCATCCTGGCGGCGACCACCGCCAGTCCGGAAACGATCCCCCGGACTGACTTCCGCCTCACCGCCCCGTTCCGGCCGCTGTCATCGGCGGAGGACTACCAGGCAGGAGTGCGACGCATACTGGACTACATCCACGCCGGGGACTGTTATCAGGCCAACCTGTCCCAGATGTTCGAGGGGCGCTTTGACGGTGATCCCTGGCTGGCCTGGAACGCCCTTACCGGGGCTATCCCGGTCCCCCATAGCGGCTACCTCAACGCCGGCGACTGGCAGTTGCTGAGCGTGTCACCGGAATTGTTCCTGGAAATCCACGGCGACCGCGTGACCAGCAAGCCCATCAAGGGCACCCGCCCCCGGGGGCAAGATCCAGAGCAGGATCGGGCCCTGGCCCGTGAACTGGCCACCAACCCCAAGGACCGGGCCGAAAACCTGATGATCGTGGACCTGATACGCAACGACCTGTCCCACTTCTGCGCCCCCTTCTCGGTACGGGTGCCCCAGCTCTTCGAGGTGGAAAGCTACCGCAACGTGCACCAGCTGGTGAGTACCGTCACCGGCACCCTGGAAGCGGATACGACGCCCTTCGAGGCCATGCTTGGCGCCTTTCCCGGCGGCTCCATTACCGGAGCCCCCAAACGCCGCGCCATGGAGATCATCGACGAGCTGGAGTCCCACCCCCGGGAACCCTACTGCGGCAGCCTGTTCTGGTGGGGGGCGGACAACCGGCTGGAAAGCAATATCGCCATCCGCAGCCTGCAGACCCTGGCGGACGGCCGCATTCGCGGCTGGGCGGGTTGCGGTATCGTGGCGGATTCCGATCCGCAGGACGAATACCAGGAATCCCTCACCAAGATCCAGCGTCTGCTCTCCACGCTGGAAGCGCTGGGGCAGGATCCGGGAACCTCAGAATGACTACCTAAGGCCCGCCGGGCATTGACGCGGGCCTCGGGAGAGCTCAGAAGCGGTTACTGAGCTCCAGGAAGGTCTTCTTCAGTGACTCGAAGTCCTGCACCGCCGGGAACTGGGGGAATTCCTCAATCACGTTCTGTGGCGCATGGAACAGGATGCCACCCTCGGCCTGGGTCAGCATGGTGGTGTCGTTGTAGGAATCGCCAGCGGCAATCACCCGGTAGTTCAGCAACTGGAAGGCCCGAACCGACTGGCGCTTGGGATCACGCTGGCGCAGCAGGTAGTTGGTGATGCGGCCCTCGTCGTTCACCTCCAGCTTGTGACACAGCAGCGTGGGATAGCCCAGCTTCTTCATCAGCGGCATGGCGAATTCGTAGAAGGTGTCGGACAGGATCACCACCTGGAAGCGTTCACGCAGCCAGTCCAGGAACTCCCGCGCCCCGGGCAGCGGATCCAGTTCACCGATCACTTCCTGGATGGCCGGCAGACCGTAACCGTGCTCGTCCAACAGGCGCAGCCGCTGCTTCATCAGCACATCATAATCGGGGATGTCCCGGGTGGTGGCCTTGAGCTCTTCAATCCCGGTTTTTTCCGCAAACGCGATCCAGATTTCCGGGATCAGCACTCCCTCAAGGTCAAGGCACGCAAGTTCCACACTCTTCTCCTGTTACCGGCCGGGCACGGCCGCTTGTTGATCGATGGGCCCGCTATGATAGAAAAAACCGGCGCCAATTGCATCGTTGCAGGGAGCCTGCCTCCGGAAATGACCGACGCCTGCTATAACCTTATGATTGCAGATTACTTCATGAACCTTCGATCTGGTGATAAATTGGCGTCACCATTTCACAGGATAACGATAATTCGATGACTGACATTGAGCAGCTTCAGAGAGAGTTGGACGGCCAGAGCCCGAGGGCGATCCTCAAGGCGGCACTGGCCCGCTACGACGAGATCGCCATTTCCTTCAGCGGCGCGGAAGACGTGGCCCTGATCGAGATGGCCCACAAACTGACGGACCGGCTCCGGGTGTTCTCCCTGGATACCGGTCGCCTGCACCCGGAAACCTACGAATTCTTCGAGCGTGTGCGCAAGCACTACGGCATCGATATCGAATTCCAGTTTCCGGATGCGGAAGCCATCCAGGCCCTGGTCATGGAAAAGGGCATGTTCAGCTTTTACGAGGACGGCCACGGCGAATGCTGCGGTATCCGCAAGGTGGAGCCCCTGCGCCGCAAGCTGAAGACCCTGGATGCCTGGATCACCGGCCAGCGCAAGGACCAGAGCCCTGGCACCCGCAACGAGGTGCCTGTGGTGCAACTGGACGATGCCTTCGACGGTCGTGGTGACGAGCTGGTGAAGTTCAATCCGCTGGCCAACTGGACGTCAAAGGAAGTGTGGGACTATATCCGGATTTCCGAAGCCCCTTACAACAAGCTCCACGAGCGGGGCTTTGTGAGCATTGGCTGCGAACCCTGCACCCGTCCGGTACTGCCCGGCCAGCACGAGCGGGAGGGCCGCTGGTGGTGGGAGGAAGCCACCCAGAAGGAATGCGGACTGCACGCCGGCAACCTGATTGCCAGCGACGCCTGAACGTCTGAACGAATATCCTGACGCCGTGGAGACGCATCGGGCACCGCCCGCCGCCCTCCCGGCGTTCCGGGACTATCCGCCTCAGTAGAGAGGCAGTTCCACGTTCCGGAACAGGTCCTCGATTTCCTGCCGGCTGCCCTGGTGCGACACCACTTCGTTGACAGTGTCGCGGGTCAGGTGCGGCGCGAACCTCTCAATGAAGTCGTACATATAGCCCCGCAGGAAGGTGCCCTTGCGGAAGCCAATGCGGGTCACGCTGGGCCTGAACAGCTTGCTGGCGTCCAGGGCCACCAGGTCGGAATCCGCTTCCGGGTCGTAGGCCATGGAGGCAATGATCCCCACACCCAGCCCCAGCCGGACATAGGTCTTGATGACATCCGCATCGGCGGCGGTGAACACCACCTTCGGCTCCAGCCCCTCCGCCTGGAACGCCTCGTCCAGCTTGGAACGCCCGGTGAACCCGAACACGTAGGTGACAATCGGATGCTTGGCCAGTTCCGGCAGGGTCAGCTCCGGGAGCTGCGCCAGGGGATGGTTGCGGGGCACGATCACGCAGCGGTTCCAGCGGTAGCAAGGCATCATGATCAGGTCGTTGAACAGCTCCATGGCCTCGGTGGCGATGGCGAAGTCCACGGCACCGTTGGCCGCCATTTCCGAAATCTGCATGGGAGTGCCCTGGTGCATGTGCAGGGACACGTCCGGATAGGTCTCGATAAAACCCTGGATCACCGGCGGTAGTGCGTAGCGTGCCTGGGTATGGGTGGTGGCGATACTGAGGTCACCCTTGCGCTGGTTGCTGAACTCCTGGGCAATCTTCTTAATGCCCTCCACCCGGCGCAGGATCTCCCCCGCTTCCCG
The DNA here is from genome assembly GCF_036224885.1 of Marinobacter sp. OP 3.4. Taxonomy (NCBI): domain Bacteria; kingdom Pseudomonadati; phylum Pseudomonadota; class Gammaproteobacteria; order Pseudomonadales; family Marinobacteraceae; genus Marinobacter; species Marinobacter sp. OP 3.4. The sequence goes on along the minus strand of NZ_JAVVLT010000118.1, from coordinate 647 downwards.
GATAATGGTCTCCCCGCCCGGGGTGATCCGGGTCAGGTGCTTGCCGCTGCGCGCGAACACCTCGATACCCAGTTCGTCCTCCAGCAACCGGATCTGCTTGGAAATACCGGGCTGGGAGGTAAACAGGCTCTGGGCCGTAGCGGAGACGTTCAGGTCGTGGTGGGCAACTTCCCAGATGTAGCGCAGTTGTTGTAATTTCATTGTTGCTTTCTCTCCCCATAGCGGACGCAGGATATTGCACCCTGCCACTGGCGTGGTCGTTCCTGAGCCACTACCAGAATACGCATAAAGATCGTTGTTTTCATTCTTTTATAGAATAGAGAGCATTCGATAATCAGTGTAGTCCAAAACTGGGGTATACAAGTCGGTTTTCATGAAATCGGGGTATAACAGTGTGAGACGTTCCCCGGAATCGTCCAGGTTAGTGTCCCTTAACATAAGTTCGCAGCATTTCAGCGTGCCATACGCAGCTCCTGGCGAGGCGCGGCTCGCCGGGAATGGTGAATCCCTTGCCAAGAGTCGCAACACTGCCAGGGGCTGCGTATGGCGCGCCCTCCGGGAGGCTGTGTCAGGCATTACTACGGTGTTGCGCCCCTTGGCAATAGAACCACTATTCCCGGCGGAACGCGCCTTGTAGTAATGCCTGA
>NZ_JAVVLT010000117.1:0-28418 GCF_036224885.1 Marinobacter sp. OP 3.4 | reverse complement strand
TAGTAATGCCTGACACAGCCTCTGAAATGCTGCGAACTTATGTTAAGGGACACTACCGGTATACCACACCCATGGCCTCACGGACTTCCTCCAGGGTATCCCTGGCGGCGTCCCGGGCCTGGTCGGCCCCCTCCATGATGATCGCATGGATCAGGTCCGGATTGGACTCGTATTCCATGGCCCGCTCATGCAGGGGCCGCTGTTCCTCGACTATGGCGTCAATCACCGGTTTCTTGCAGTCCAGGCAGCCAATACCGGCGCTGCGGCAACCGGTCTGCACCCACTCGCGGGTGCTGTCGTCGGAATAGACCTTGTGGAACGCCCACACCGGGCATTTTTCCGGCTCCCCCGGATCAGTCCGGCGCACCCGCTGCGGGTCCGTCGGCATGGTGCGGATTTTCTGTGCCACCGAATCCGGGGCCTCCCGCAGGCCGATGTCATTACCGTAGGACTTGGACATCTTCTGCCCGTCCAGGCCCGGCATCCTGGAGTATTCGGTCAGCAGCGGCTGGGGTTCCGGCAGCAGCACCTTGCCGCCGCCCTCGATGTAACCGTAGAGGCGCTCACGGTCGCCCAGGGAGATGTTCTGCTGCTCCCGCAGCAGTGCCCTGGCGGTCTCCAGCGCCTCCAGGTCACCCTCTTCCTGGTACCGGCGCTTGAGGGACCGGTATAGGCGGGCGTTCTTCTTGCCCATCTTGACGATGGCGGCCTCCGCCTGTTCCTCGAAACCCGGCTCGCGTCCGTAAAGATGGTTGAACCGGCGGGCGATCTCCCGGGCGATTTCCACATGGGACACCTGGTCCGCCCCCACCGGAACCTTGCCTGCCCGGTAGAGCAGGATATCCGCACTCTGCAGGAGCGGATATCCTAGAAATCCGAAAGTTGCGAGATCTTTTTCACGTAGTTTCTCCTGTTGATCCTTGTAGCTGGGGGCCCGTTCAAGCCACCCCAACGGGGTGATCATGGATAGCAGGAGCTGGAGTTCCGCATGCTCGGGCACCGACGACTGCACAAACAAGGTGGAGGACCCGGGGTTTATTCCGACCGCCAGCCAGTCGATGATCATTTCCCACACGTTCTCGCGGATATGGGACGGATCGTCATAGCTGGTGGTCAACGCATGCCAGTCAGCCACGAAGAAAAAGCATTCGAATTCGTGCTGCAGCTTCACCCAGTTCCTGAGTACACCGTGATAGTGCCCGAGATGCAGGCGACCGGTGGGCCGCATACCGGACAGTACCCGTTGCTGGGAATCAACAGAACCCAATGCTTGAACTCCTTATGGTCACGATTGACCGGACATGATAAATCAGTCCGCCCGGGGATGACAGAGATCCTGCAGTCATCGAAGGGCCAGAACGAAAAACCCCCGCACCGGTCACACCAGGCGGGGGTTCTGTCTGCTACCGGTTGGTGCCCGTGGGCTTACCAGCCAGTGGCTTCCTTCAGGGCCTTGCCGATCTCGGCCAGGCTGCGCACGGTTTTCACACCGGCATCCTGCAGGGCGGCGAACTTCTCGTCCGCAGTGCCCTTACCACCGGAAATGATGGCGCCGGCGTGACCCATCCGCTTGCCCGGAGGCGCGGTGACACCAGCGATGTAGGACACCACCGGCTTGGTCACGTTTTCCTTGATGTAGGCGGCGGCCTCTTCCTCGGCGGTACCACCGATTTCACCGATCATCACGATGGCCTCGGTTTCCGGATCTTCCTGCAGCAGCTTCAGGATATCGATGAAGCTGGAACCGGGAATCGGGTCACCACCAATGCCCACGCAGGTGGACTGGCCGTAGCCGAAGTCGGTGGTCTGCTTGACCGCCTCGTAGGTCAGGGTGCCGGAACGGGATACGATGCCCACCTTGCCCTTCTGGTGGATATGACCGGGCATGATGCCGATCTTGCACTCGTCGGGGGTGATCACGCCCGGGCAGTTCGGGCCGATCATGCGGGCGCCCTTCTTGTCGACATACTCCTTGGCGTACAGCATGTCGATGGTCGGGATGCCCTCGGTGATGCACACGATCAGCTGGATACCAGCGTCAGCGGCTTCAATAATGGCGTCCTTGCAGAACGGCGCCGGCACGTAAATCACGGTGGCTTCCGCACCGGTCTTCTCCACCGCATCGCGCACGGTGTTGAACACCGGCAGGCCCAGGTGCTCGGTACCGCCCTTGCCCGGGCTGACACCGCCAACCAGCTTGGTGCCGTACTCAAGCGCCTGCTCGGAGTGGAAGGTACCCTGGGCACCGGTAAAGCCCTGACAGATAACCTTGGTGTCTTTGTTGATCAGGATGCTCATTATTTACCCCCTGCGGCTTTAACGACCTGCTCTGCGGCATTGGACAGGCTGGTTGCGGCAATGATGTTGAGGCCGCTCTCTTCGAGGACCTTGGTACCCAGTTCAGCGTTGTTGCCTTCCAGGCGTACCACCACAGGAACCTTGACACCCACTTCCTTCACGGCGCCGATAATACCCTCGGCAATCATGTCACAACGGACGATGCCCCCGAAGATGTTGACCAGAACCGCCTGGACGTTGTCGTCGGACAAGATAATCTTGAACGCTTCGGAGACCCGCTCCTTGGTGGCGCCGCCACCCACGTCCAGGAAGTTGGCGGGCTGGCCGCCGGACAGCTTGATGATGTCCATGGTGCCCATGGCCAGACCGGCGCCGTTGACCATGCAGCCGATGTTGCCGTCGAGGGCCACGTAGTTGAGTTCCCAGTTGGCGGCTTCCGCTTCGCGGGCATCTTCCTGGGAGGGATCGTGCATCTCCTGGATCTGCTTCTGGCGGTACAGCGCGTTGCCGTCAACGTTGATCTTGGCATCCAGGCAGTGCAGGTTGCCTTCGCTGGTGATCACCAGGGGGTTGATTTCCAGCAGCGCCAGGTCCTTGTCTTCGAACAGCTTGGCCAGACCCACGAAGATCTTGGCAAACTGGCCGATCTGCGGGCCTTTCAGGCCCAGCTTGAAGGCCAGTTCACGGCCCTGGTACGGCTGCGCGCCAACCAGCGGGTCGATCTCGGCCTTGAGGATCTTCTCGGGGGTTTCCTCGGCGACGGTCTCGATTTCGACACCACCCTCGGTGGACGCCATGAAGACAATGCGACGGGTGGCACGGTCAACCACGGCACCCAGATACAGTTCCTGATCGATATCGGTCAGGGACTCGACCAGAATTTTGCTGACCGGCTGGCCTTTCTCGTCGGTCTGGAAGGTCACCAGGTTCTTGCCCAGCCACTGCTCGGCAAACGCCTTGATGTCGTCCTTGTTCTTCACCAGCTTGACGCCGCCGGCCTTGCCGCGACCACCGGCGTGAACCTGGGCTTTCACCACCCAGCCGTCACCGCCGATCTTGTCAGCAGCCGCAGCCGCCTCGTCAGGAGTATCACAGGCATAGCCCTTGGATACAGGCAGGCCGTATTCAGCAAACAGCTGCTTGGCCTGATATTCGTGCAAATTCATAGTCAAGTGTCCCGCTTTTTGATGGAGGATAACCACATACGGAAATGAACCCGCTGGAACCCATTGAAACCAGCCCGGGCACCAGGCACGGTCTGACTTCGATGCGCTCCGTTATGCGAATTCGCTTCGGCCCGCCGGGGATCGCCTCAGCAGACCTAAACGCCGCTCCGGGCGGGAGTCCGCATGGCAGACTCCAGGTGTGTTCTCACCGTAACCGGCCGACACCATTGCCCGCCCTGCCCGGAACGTAAGCGCTATTTCTTCTTGCGACGGTTGGCCTTGTGAATAGCGCCACCATCGACGGCCAGGGCCGCTTCGTGCACGGATTCCGACAGGGTCGGGTGTCCGAAGCAGGTCAGCGCCAGGTCTTCGGCACTGGAGCCGAATTCCATGGCGATCACACCCTGGGCCACGATCTCGGAAGCCTGGGGACCCACCACGTGGAAACCCAGAATCCGGTCGGTTTTCTCGTCGGCAATGATCTTCACCATGCCGGACGCGGAGTTTGCCGCCATGGCGCGGCCATTGGCGGCAAATGGGAAGGTGCCCACCTTGTAGGCCTCACCCTCGGACTTCAGCTCTTCCTCGGTCTTGCCGACCCAGGCCACCTCTGGAGAGGTGTAGATGATGCTCGGGATGCAGTCATAGTTGACGGCTGGCTTGTGGCCGGCAATCCGCTCTGCGACCATCAGGCCTTCCTCGGATGCCTTGTGTGCCAGCATGAGCCCCCGCACCACGTCACCGATGGCCCAGACACCGGGCACCTCGGTCTTGCAGTGCTCATCCACGTAGATGTAGCCACGCTCGTCCAGGTTGACGCCGGAGTCTGCCGCCAGCAGGTTCTCGGTGTAGGGACGACGGCCAACGGCAACGATCAGCTTGTCAAACTTGACCTGCTCCTTGTTCTTGCCATCCTCGTAGTCCACGTAGACCAGCTTGCGCTTCACCTCGGCCTTGGTCATGCGGGCGCCCAGTTTGATATCCAGGCCCTGCTTCTTGAACTGCTTGAGGGCGTCCTTGGCCAGTTGCTGGTCGACTGCCGGCAGGAAGGTGTCCATGGCCTCCAGCATGGTGACCTGGGACCCCAGGCGGGCCCATACGCTGCCCAGCTCAAGACCGATAACCCCGGCCCCGATCACGCCCAGGCGCTTGGGCACTTCGTCAAATTCCAGGGCACCCTCGGAATCCACGATGTAATTACCGTCGAACGGCGCCGGCGGGATCTCGATGGGCTTGGAGCCACTGGCGAGGATCACGTTGTCGGCCTCGTAGACCTTGGTGTTGCCATCCTTGTCGGTGACTTCCACCTGACGGTTGGCCAGCAGCTTGCCATGACCGTGGATGGAGGTGACGCCGTTGGACTTGAACAGGCCGGCGATGCCGCCGGTCAGTTGATCAACGATTCCGCTTTTGCGTTCCATCATCTTGCCGATGTTGATCTTGAGATCGTTCAGTTCGATCCCCTGGTCGGCATAGCCGTGCTCGGCCTCCTCATATTTATGGGAGATTTCCAGCAGGGCCTTGGATGGAATACAGCCCACATTCAGGCAGGTACCACCCAGCACCTGTTGCTTGCCGTCTTCGGAAGTCCAGGACTCCACACAGGCGGTCTTCAGACCGAGCTGCGCCGCTTTGATGGCGGCCACGTAACCACCGGGGCCAGCGCCAATGACAATGACATCGTACTTGTCAGACATGTTCTATCCCGTTATCTGGTGGAAGCCCCGGGGGCTGTTGCCTCCCGGGGCTCCGGAATGGGTTTGTGGTGCTCAGACGTCCAGCAGGATGCGGGTCGGATCCTCAATCATTTCCTTAATGGCCACGAGGAACTGAACCGCTTCCTTTCCGTCGATCATACGGTGGTCGTAAGACAGTGCCAGGTACATCATCGGCAGGATCTCGACCTGGCCGTTCACCGCCATCGGACGCTCCTGGATCTTGTGCATGCCCAGGATGGCAGTCTGCGGCGGGTTCAGTATCGGGGTGGAGATCAACGACCCGAAGATACCGCCGTTGGTGATGGTGAAGGTGCCGCCGGTCATCTCGTCAATGCCCAGCTTGCCACCTTTCGCCTTCTGGCCGTACTCGACGATCTTCTTCTCGATATCCGCCAGGCCCATGCCATCCACATCACGGAGAACCGGAACCACCAGGCCACGATCGGTGGATACGGCCACGCCGATATCCTGGTAACCGTGGTAAACCATGTCGTTGCCGTCGATGGAGGCGTTCACCGCCGGGAAACGCTTGAGGGCTTCCGTCGCGGCCTTGGCAAAGAAGGACATGAACCCCAGCTTGATACCGTGGCGCTTCTCAAACGCTTCCTTGTATTCCTTGCGCAACTCCATGACCGGCTTCATGTTCACCTCGTTGAAGGTGGTGAGCATGGCGGCATCGGTCTGGGCCTGCACCAGGCGCTTGGCGATGCTGGCCCGCAGGCGGGTCATGGGTACGCGCTTCTCGGGACGATCGCCCACCGGCATCTCGGCCGCCGGAGCCGGCTGGGACGCTGCCGGGGCACCACCGGACGACTTGCCGTCGATATGGGCCTGGACGTCTTCCTTGGTAACGCGGCCACCCTTGCCGGAGCCCTTGATGCTGTCGGGATCCACGTTGTTCTCGTCGGCCAGCTTGCGGGCCGCCGGGCTCAGGATCGCCTCGCCGGATGTGGCCGGAGCGCTGTCACCGGAAGACGCTGGCGCCTCCTGCTTGGCCTCGGATGTCTCCTCCTTGCCGGAGTCGCCCTTGTCCGCAGGCTTGCTTTCGCCGGCAGCGCCTGCCTTGAACTTACCGATAACCTCGCCGCTTTCAACGGTATCGCCCTCGTCCTTGATGATCTCTTCGATGACACCATCCGCGGGCGCAACCACTTCCAGAACCACCTTGTCGGTTTCGATGTCGACAATCAGTTCGTCACGTTCGCAGGCTTCGCCGGGTTTCTTGTGCCAGGTCGCAACGGTACCCTCAGCGACCGATTCCGGGAAAACGGGGGCTTTAATTTCTGTTGACATTTCAAATCCTTACGTTGGGTATCTGGTCACAGTTCAAAGGCGTCATCTACCAGCTTTTTCTGCTGCTCGACGTGGACCGACATGTAACCTGCAGCGGGGGCGGCAGAGGCATCACGACCGGCGTATTCCAGGTATAGCTTCGGGTTCAGCCGCGAGAGTGCAGCCCGCATGTGGTGCTGACTGCAATACCAGGCCCCCTGGTTCATGGGCTCTTCCTGGCACCACACCGCGTTCTTGAGCTTGGTATACGGTGCCAGCAGCTCGTCCAGGTCGTCACCCGGGAACGGATACAGCTGCTCGATCCGGAAGATCACCACATCGTCGCGACCGTCGGTTTTCTTCTTCTCCAGCAGATCGTAGTACACCTTGCCGCTACAGAGGATCAGACGGGTCACCTTCTTCGGATCGGAAGGCTCCTTTTCGGGCAGTATGGTCTGGAACGTGCCCGAGGTCAGGTCATCCAGATCGGATGTGGCCTCTTTATGGCGCAGCAGGCTCTTGGGCGTAATGGCGACCAGGGGCTTGCGCAGGGGTCGCTTCACCTGGCGGCGCAGCATATGGAACACCTGGGACGGCGTGGTGGGCACACACACCTGGATATTGTGCTCAGCAGCCAGCTGCAGGAAGCGCTCAAGCCGTGCGGACGAGTGCTCCGGCCCCTGCCCTTCATAACCGTGGGGCAGCAGCAGTGTCAGGCCACACAGGCGGCCCCACTTGTGCTCGCCACTGGTCAGGAACTGGTCGATGACCACCTGGGCACCGTTGGAGAAATCACCAAACTGGGCCTCCCACACGATAAGCGCATCGGGAGTGGTGGTAGCGTAACCATACTCGAATGCCATCACCGCCTCTTCCGACAGCAGGGAGTCGTAGATTTCGAAACGCGGCTGCTTGTCGGACAGGTTGGCCAGCGAGGTATAGGTATCGCCGTCCTTCTGGTTATGGAGGATGGCATGGCGGTGGGAGAAGGTGCCACGACCGACGTCCTGGCCGGTGATACGGATCGGATGGCCCTCGTCCAGCAGGGACGCGTAGGCCATCATCTCACCATAACCCCAGTTGAGACCGAGGGCACCGGCCGTCATCTTCTTGCGATCCTCAACGATCTTCTGCACCTGGCGCTGGATGGAAAAGCCCTCGGGCACATGGGTCAGCTTCTTGCCCAGGCGCTGGATGTTCTTGAGGGTGACGCTGGTCTTGCACTTCGCGGTCCACTCATGCCCCAGGTACGGCGTCCAGTCAACGTAGAGCTCGGTATTGGGCTCCTTGACCAGGGACTTCACCACGTGCTCGCCATTGTCGAGGGCATCCCGATAATCGGTCTCCATCTGCTTGGCGTCGTCCTCGGACAGCACGCCCTCCTCCACCAACTTGCTGGCGTACAGGTGGCGCGTGCTCTTTAGCTTGCGGATCTTGTCGTACATGACCGGCTGGGTGGACGAAGGCTCGTCCGCCTCGTTGTGGCCACGGCGACGGTAACAGACCAGGTCGATGACCACGTCACGCTTGAATTCGTTGCGGTAGTCCATGGCCATCTGGGTGACGAACATCACCGCTTCCGGGTCATCGGCGTTCACGTGCAGGATCGGCGCCTGGACCATCTTGGCCACATCGGTGCAGTACTCGGTGGAGCGGGCGTCTTCCTGCTTGCTGGTGGTGAAGCCCACCTGGTTGTTGATGACGATGTGGATGGTGCCACCGATACCAAAGCCCCGGGTCTGGGACATCTGGAAGGTTTCCATCACCACGCCCTGACCGGCAAACGCGGCGTCACCGTGCATGATGATCGGTACCACCTGGGAGCCGTCGGTATCGTTGCGGCGGGTCTGACGGGCGCGAACCGAGCCTTCCACCACCGGCGAGACAATCTCCAGGTGTGAGGGATTGAACGCCAGCGCCAGGTGGATCTCGCCACCCTCGGTCATGACGTTGGAGGAGAAGCCCTGGTGGTACTTGACGTCACCGGAGCCGGAATCGGCCATCTTCTTGCCTTCAAACTCGTCAAACAGATCCTTGGGATTCTTGCCCAGGGTGTTCACCAGTACATTCAGGCGTCCACGGTGAGCCATGCCCAGCACAATTTCCTTGGCGCCGTAGCTGCCGGCACGCTGGATCAGCTCATCCAGACAGGGGATCAGGCTCTCACCACCCTCAAGGCCAAAGCGCTTCACGCCCGGATAACGGGAACCCAGGTACTTTTCCAGGCCCTCGGCGGCGGTCAGCCTCTCAAGGAGGTGCTTGCGGGTCTTGGCCTCATAGTTGGGACTGGACCGCACCGGCTCCATCCGCTGCTGGAACCAGCGTTTGATCCGGGTGTCTACCACATGCATGTACTCGGCACCGATGCTGCCGCAATAGGTCTTGCGCAGTTCATCAACGATATCACCGAGTTTCATCCGCTCGGAACCGAAGTTCAGGGACCCGGTCTGGAACTCCAGATCACGGTCCGCTTCCGTCAGTTCGTGGAATGACGGGTCCAGATCCTCCGCCCCGGGGCGCTGCCAGACACCGAGCGGGTCAAGCTTCGCGTCCTGGTGACCACGGAACCGGTAGGCGTTGATCATCTGGAGAACGCGGATCTGCTTGCGGTCGGCGTCGGTGGTGGCGGAGGCGGGAACACCGGCGCCACTGTAGAAGCGCTGGTTACGGGATATGTGCTCGAACTGTTCGCGGATGGTGGAGTGGGCAATGTCACGGGTATTACCGTCGACGCCCGGCAGCTTGTCGAAATAGCTTCGCCACTCTTCGGGAATGGCGTTGGGATCGGTCAGGTAGGTTTCAAAAAGCTGCTCAACATAGGCCAGATTCCCACCCTGTAGATGGGACGTCTGCCATAACTGCTCCATTATGCTTTCATGCATTTTGAATAGCTCACCTTGGACTGGTGCGGGGGAGCTTTTTATGGTCGGCCAGGGATATTTCTCAGTCAATACGGGTTTTTACCGGATCGACAACAGCCACCACAACGCTCACGGATGTTTTCCGTTCCCCGGTGGTTTTTATACTGAATCGCGCCGCGGCAGCGCTTTTTGGGCGCCGCCTGCGGCCCGATAGCTTGCCCTACCGGCCCTCACCTGCCAATCCGCCTTTGGTAGAAGGCTATCCGGTCAGGTGGAATCCAAGCCGGGAGGTCTGGCACTTCCCGAACAGTATAGCGGTACTCTGGGAAACCGCTGGTTACGTCGCCCGCTGAAGCAGCAGGTTACGAATATGGCCAATCGCCCGGGTCGGGTTCAGCCCCTTGGGACAGACACTGACACAGTTCATGATGCCACGGCAGCGGAACACGCTGAACGGATCGTCCAGGTCAGCGAGACGTTCCGCCTGGGCGGTGTCCCGACTGTCCGCCAGGAAGCGGTAAGCCTGCAGGAGACCTGCGGGACCCACGAACTTCTCCGGGTTCCACCAGAACGACGGACAGGCAGTGGAACAGCAGGCACAGAGGATACACTCGTACAGGCCATCCAGCTTCTCGCGGTCTTCCGGTGACTGCAGGCGTTCGATGGCCGGCTCCGGATTGTCGTTGATCAGGTACGGCTGTACCTTCTCGTATTGCTGGTAGAACAGGTTCATGTCCACCACCAGGTCACGGATGACCGGCAGCCCCGGCAGCGGGCGCAACACCAGCTTGCCGTTCTTGACCACTTCCGACGCCGGCGTGATACAGGCCAGACCATTCTTGCCATTCATGTTCATGCCGTCGGAGCCACAGACCCCCTCACGACAGGAGCGACGATAGGCCAGGGTTTCATCCTGTTCCTTGGCGATGGCCAGGATGTCCAGCACCATCAGATCCTTGCCTTCCGGAATCTCGATCTCAACATCCTGCATGTAAGGGGCGTTGTCAGTTTCCGGGTTGTAACGGTAAAGGCTTACCAACATTGTTCATGTCCCCCTTAATAGGTCCGAATCTTCGGTTCGAACGTCGGAACCGTTTTCGGAGCGAAGTTCACATCGCGCTTGCCAACCCGCTTGTCCAGCGGGAAATACAGGGAGTGCTTCAGCCAGTTCTCGTCATCACGCTCGGTGAAATCGTTACGGGCATGGGCACCACGGCTCTCTTTACGCTCATGGGCGGCAACGGCGGTGGCGTAGGCCACTTCGTACAGGTTGTCCAGCTCGAGCGCTTCGATCCGTGCCGTGTTGAAGGCGTTGCTGCGGTCGGTCAGCCTGGTGCGACGCACCCGCTCGCCGATCTCATCCAGCCGCTTGAGGCCCTTCTCCATACTCTCGCCGTCACGGAATACACCGAAGTAGAGCTGCATGCAATCCTGCAGGTCCTTGCGCACAGCCGCCACGTCCTCACCTTCGGAGGTGTTGTTGAGGCGATCGATGCGGGCCATGGCCTTCTGGATTTCCTCGTCGGTGGCGCCGTCGGTCTCGAAGCCGTCACGGATCATCTTCTCGATGTGCAGGCCGGCAGCACGACCAAATACCACCAGGTCCAGCAGCGAGTTGCCCCCCAGACGGTTGGCGCCGTGCACGGATACGCAGGCGGCCTCACCACAGGCGAACAGGCCGTCAATGGGCGCGTCGTTGCCGTTCTCGTCCTGGGTCAGGGCCTGACCGCCAACGTTGGTGGGAATCCCGCCCATCATATAGTGGCAGGTGGGAACAACCGGAATCGGCTCCTTCACCGGGTCCACATGGGCGAAGGTCCGGGACAGTTCACAGATACCTGGCAGGCGCAGGTTCAGGGTTTCCTCGCCCAGGTGATCCAGCTTCAGCAGCACGTGGTCCTTGTCGGGGCCACAGCCACGGCCTTCCAGGATCTCCAGGACCATGGAGCGAGCCACCACATCACGACCGGCCAGGTCTTTCGCGTTCGGAGCATAGCGTTCCATGAACCGCTCACCCTCGGCGTTGATCAGGTAACCGCCCTCACCCCGGCAACCTTCGGTCACCAGAACCCCGGCTCCGTGGATGCCGGTGGGATGGAACTGCCACATCTCGATGTCCTGCACCGGGAAGCCGGCGCGCAGGGCCATACCGATACCATCACCGGTATTGATCAGGGCGTTGGTGGTGGAGGAGTAGATACGGCCAGCACCGCCGGTAGCCAGCACGGTGGCCTTGGCCTTGATGTAGGCAACCTCACCGGTCTCGATCTCAATGGCGACAACGCCAACCACCTGGTTCTTGCTGTTCTTCACCAGGTCAACGGCATACCACTCGTTAAGGAAGGTGGTGCCACCCTTGAGGTTGGCCTGATACAGGGTATGCAGCAGGGCGTGGCCGGTACGGTCAGCGGCAGCACAGGTACGGGCGGCCTGGCCACCCTTGCCGTAGTCCTTGGACTGACCGCCGAACGGACGCTGGTAGATACGACCCTGTTCGGTACGGGAGAACGGCAGCCCCATGTGCTCAAGCTCGAATACGGCCTGGGGCCCAACGGAACACATGTATTCGATGGCGTCCTGGTCACCGATGTAGTCGGAACCCTTGACGGTGTCATACATGTGCCAGCGCCAGTCATCGTTGGGATCGGCACTGGCAATGGCGCAGGTGATGCCGCCCTGGGCAGACACGGTGTGGGAGCGTGTCGGGAACACCTTGGTAATACAGGCGGTGTTAAGGCCGGACTCGGTCAGCTGCAGGGCAGCCCGCATGCCGGAACCACCGCCACCAATGACGATCGCGTCGTAGGAAATGGTCTTGATATTAGCCATCTATTAAAGCCCCCAAAGAATCTGAATGCCCCAGACAACATAGACAAACATTACCGTGCCGCAGACGGCCTGGAACAGGAATCGCGGCAGGGTTGCCTTGATGTAGTCGGTAGAAACGGTCCACAGACCGACCCATGCATGACCACCGAGAGCGATCAGGGTGCCCAGACTGAAGATGCGGAACCAGGTCTGGCTGAACAGACCGGCCCAGGCTTCGTAATTGACATCGGTGGTCAACATGAATCCGAGCAGGAAGATGGTATAAAGGGCCAATACGTAGGCACTGACGCGCTGGACCATCCAGTCATAGACGCCGCTGCGACCTGGATTCGTGATGCTGTTTACTGCCATACCCATACCCCCGCGAGAATGATCAGGATTACCGAAATCACCACTGTAAGCTTGGCCGCGAGACGACCGCTGTGGAGTTCCTCACCGATGCCCATGTCCATCAGCAGGTGCTTGATACCCGCTACAAGGTGGTACAGCAGGGCCGACAGGATGCCCCAGATGATCAGCTTCGCCAGGAAGCTGTCCAGCAGTTCATTGACGCGATTGAAGCCAGCTTCCCCGGACAGCGATACGTCCAGCCCGTACAGCAGGAAGGCGATACCCACAAACAGGATGACACCACTGATACGGTGGAGAATGGAAGTAATGGCAGGTAGCGGAAAATGAAACTTGCCGAGATCGAGATTAACTGGTCGTTTGCTATTCACAGCGCTCTCACACTCTCTCTTTACTCCGCGTTGCCGGACTGGCCGGGGCGGATGGTTGGTATGAAGGATGACCGTGTCGGCACGCCGTTGTGTCCGCACAGATTGGTCGGGAGGGAGAACATCACCGCAGACGTCGTTGCAGGCGTTCCATAAGGTATGTCCCCGTTTCCGGGCTAGGGATTATAAGGAGTGCCCCCGGGAATTACAAACCGGCAAAGCCGGAAAACCCTGTCAGATCAGGCCATCCACTCAGCTATTGTGGTAATTGACAAAATCTATTCGAGACGCAATTACCACCCGTCTCAATGCTACCCGGCCCGCTTTGATACTCGAATTTACCAGCCGGGCGCCTCCATTTTAGATCACAATGAGGTATCATGCCCGGATCGAATCCGTATCTTTTATCTCGCCGCGCATTGACAAAAAAAGCCAACACCCTATATTTTGCCGCCGGTTTACCAATAATACGCGCCTTCCCGCGCTACTAACGCTGAAAACAGGAGAGCACCATGACCGACAGGAAAGCCACGCTCTCGGTGGGTGACAAATCCATTGAGCTTCCGGTTTACTCGGGTACCGTCGGGCCAGACGTCATTGACGTTCGCGGCCTCGTCCAGGAAGGCGTTTTCACCTATGACCCGGGCTTCGTATCCACTGCGGCCTGCGATTCCGCCATCACCTATATCGATGGTGCCAAGGGCGTACTGCTGCATCGGGGCTACCCCATTGACCAGCTTGCCGAGTCCTCCGATTACCTGGAAGTGTGCTACCTGCTCCTGAACGGCGAACTGCCCACCGCGGAAGAGAACAAGCAGTTCCACAACACCATCAAGAACCACACCATGCTCCACGATCAGATGCGCAATTTCTTCCACGGCTTCCGCCGTGATGCGCATCCCATGGCCATCATGTGTGGCGTGGTTGGCGCCCTGTCCGCCTTCTACCATGACCAGATGGACGTGACCGATCCTCGCCAGCGCGAAATCACCGCCCATCGCCTGATCGCCAAGATGCCCACCATTGCGGCCTGGTGCTACAAGTATTCCATTGGTCAGCCGTTCATGTATCCGCGCAATGACCTGGATTACGCCGAGAACTTCCTGCAGATGATGTTCGGCGTGCCCTGCGAGGAATACAAGCCCAGCCCGACCCTGGCCAAGGCCATGGACAAGATCTTCCTGCTGCATGCGGACCATGAGCAGAACGCGTCCACTTCCACCGTTCGCCTGGCGGGTTCCACCGGCGCCAACCCGTACGCCTGTATCGCCTCCGGCATCGCTGCCCTGTGGGGCCCGGCCCACGGTGGCGCCAACGAGGCGGTGCTGGACATGCTGGCCGAGATCGGCGACGAGGCCAACATCGAGAAGTTCATTGCCAAGGCCAAGGACAAGGACGATCCCTTCCGCCTGATGGGCTTCGGTCACCGGGTCTACAAGAACTTCGACCCCCGCGCCAAGGTCATGCGCGAAACCGCCCACGAGGTTCTGGAGGAACTGGGCCTGGAAGACGATCCGCTGCTGAAGATCGCCCAGCGCCTGGAGAAGATTGCCCTGGAAGACGAGTACTTCGTGGAGCGCAAGCTGTACCCGAACGTGGACTTCTACTCCGGCATCATCCTCAAGGCCATCGGCATTCCGACCTCCATGTTCACGGTCATCTTTGCCATGTCCCGTACCATCGGCTGGTACAGCCACTGGAACGAGATGGTCTCCGGCAACTACCGGATCGGTCGTCCGCGTCAGCTGTACACCGGCTCCGAGAAGCGGGACTACCCGAAGAAGTAACTGCCCTGCCCTTTAAGGCAGATGCTACTGGAAGGCCGCTGGGTTCGCTCAGCGGCTTTTTTTATTCCTGTCTGGAAACCCGGGTGCAGACGCCCAGGTAGCGGGGATGGTCTTTCGTCGCCGCAATTCACGGCCCATCCCTGGGCCGACCTTGCTCCGGGCCATCCCTGGCCCTGCTATGAAAGACCATCCCCGCCACCTGGACGCCCCAAAACTTCGCTGCCACCCGTACCCACAACAGCCATGATACTTAATACCGGACTGCTCGGACGACCTGCTTTAATATCCATCGAAGTTCTGCAATCATCAACCACTTAACGCACACTGACCTGGCAACGGGAGACATCCGGATGAAGAACATCGCATTTATCGGCCTCGGTGTTATGGGCTATCCGATGGCGGGCCACCTGGCGAAGGCGGGATTGGCGGTTAAAGTCTGGAATCGCAGCCCGGAAAAGGCCAGCCAGTGGACCTCCGACTACGACGGTGAGGCCTGCTCCACGATAGCCGACGCCGTTGACAATGCGGACCTGGTGCTCACCTGCGTCGGGGCCGATCCGGATCTGAGGGAGGTTTACTATGGACCCGGGGGTATTATAGAGAACGCCCCCGGGGGCGCCGTACTGGTAGACCACACCACGGCATCCGCAGGCATTGCCGAAGAGCTGTATGAGGCAGCCGCTGCCGCCAACCAGCAGTTCATCGATGCGCCCGTCTCCGGTGGCCAGCAAGGCGCCGAAAACGGCCAACTCACGATTATGTGCGGCGGTGATGAGCAGGCCTTCAACGGCGTCAGGGAGACTCTGGGACTCTATTCGAAGGCCCTGAATCTTATGGGACCCGCCGGCAGTGGCCAGAAGACGAAGATGGTCAACCAGATTGCCATCGCCGGCCTGGTTCAGGGCCTGTCCGAGGCCATCCATTTTGCGGAACAGGCGGATCTGGATGTCAGCCGGGTAATCGATGTCATCTCCAAGGGGGCCGCCCAGTCCTGGCAGATGGAAAACCGCTCCGCCACCATGATCGCTGGCGAGTTCGACCATGGCTTTGCAGTGGACTGGATGCGCAAGGATCTGGCTATCTGCCTGGAGGAGGCCCGGAGAAACGGCTCAAAGCTACCGGTGGCGGCCCTGGTGGATCAGTTCTATGGGGATGTGCAGGAGATGGGCGGACGACGCTGGGATACGTCGTCGCTGGTGCAGCGGCTAAGGAAGCGGTGAGGGCCTGACCCGAGGTTTTGGCGAACCTCCCTCTCCCCAACCCTCTCCCGTCAAGGGAGAGGGAGCTACACAGAGTCGCCAACGAACACTTCTTCTCCCTCCAGGAGACGGGCTTTAACTACTTCTTCTTGTCCCGCGGTACCCAGCGCCCGTTCTCGTACCAGGCGGACCAGCCCGTCGCCTTGCCGTCCTTCTCGGACATGACGTACTGCTCCTTGGACTTGCGGCTGTAGCGGATCACCGTGGGGTTGCCCTCCGGGTCCTTCTCAGGCGCGTCCATCAGGTAATCGTACTTGGGATCAATTTCCTTGCGGTGCGGCTTGATCTCCATGACCAGCGGTGGCCGGGTCTCCCGGTTCTTGGGGAACTTGCTGGCCGCCAGGAACAGGCCGGAGGCGCCATCCCGCAGGACGTAGGTGTCGTCCACCTTCTGGCACGGGAGTTCCGGCATGGGCACCGGATCCATCTTGGGTGGTGCCGGCTCGCCGTTCTTCAACAGCTTGCGAGTGTTCTTGCACTCGGTGTTGGTACAGCCGAAATACTTGCCAAAACGCCCGGTCTTGAGCTGCATTTCGGAGCCACACTTGTCGCACTCCAGGGTCGGGCCGTCATAGCCCTTGATGCGGAAGGTACCCTCCTCCACTTCAAACCCGGAGCAGTCCGGGTTGTTACCGCAGATGTGCAGCTTGCGCTTTTCGTCGATCAGGTAGCTGTCCATGGCGGTGCCACACTTGGGACAGCGCCGCTTCTTGCGAAGCAGCAGGCTCTCGCCCTCGCCTTCCACGTCATCCTCGGCGCTGACCACCTCGTCACCGGAGACCAGGTTCATGGTGGTCTTGCAGCGCTCCTTGGGCGGCAGTGAATAGCCGGAACACCCCAGGAAGACCCCGGTGCTGGCCACGCGGATCTGCATGTTGCGACCGCAGGTGGGACAGGGAATATCCGTCTCCGTGGGCGTGTTGCTGCGCATACCGCCCTCGGCCTTCTCCGCTTCCTCGAGTTGGTGGCGGAAACGGGCGTAGAAGTCGTTCAGGACCTGCTTCCAGTCCTCGTCACCCTCGGCAATCTCGTCCAGCTCGTCTTCCATGCGGGCGGTGAAGTCGTAGTCCATCAGGTTCGGGAAGGACTCCGACAGGCGTTCGGTGACGATATCGCCCATCTTCTCCGCGTAGAAGCGACGGTTCTGCAGGCGGACATAGCCCCGGTCCTGGATGGTGGAAATGATGGAGGCATAGGTGGATGGCCGGCCGATGCCCTGCTTTTCCAGCTCCTTGACCAGGCTGGCCTCGGTGTACCTGGGGGCCGGCTTGGTGAAGTGCTGGCTCGGATCGAGCTTGACCAGGTCGAGTACCTCGTCCACCTGGATGTCCGGCAGGGCCACATCCTCGTCCTTCTTGGCGGATTGGGGCGCAGCCTTCAGGAAACCGTCAAACTTGATGATACGGCCGCGGGTGCGCAACTCGTAGTCGCCGTTGGCC
This sequence comes from Marinobacter sp. OP 3.4, assembly GCF_036224885.1. Lineage (NCBI taxonomy): Bacteria > Pseudomonadati > Pseudomonadota > Gammaproteobacteria > Pseudomonadales > Marinobacteraceae > Marinobacter > Marinobacter sp. OP 3.4. The sequence goes on along the minus strand of NZ_JAVVLT010000117.1, from coordinate 11,073 downwards.
ACCATAATGGAGGTACTGAGGAATTCCGCATCGGCCATCTGGCAGGCGATGAACTGACGCCAGATCAGTTCATACAGTTTCTCAGCATCCTTCTCCAATCCACTGATATCAGAGGCTTTCCTGGTCACCTCTGTTGGACGGATCGCCTCATGGGCTTCCTGTGCCCCCTCCTTGCTACCGTAGACACGGGGCTTCTCAGGCAGGTAGCGGTCACCAAACTGTTTGCCAATGTAACCCCGGACACTGGTGATGGCGTCCTGGCTCAGGTTGGTGGAATCCGTCCGCATATAGGTGATAAAGCCCGCCTCATAGAGGCGCTGGGCCAGCATCATGGTCTTCTTGACGCTGAACCCCATGCGGTTGCTGGCCGCCTGCTGGAGCGTGGAGGTGATGAACGGCGCCGATGGCCGGGAACGGGTGGGCTTGTCTTCCCGCTTGGCCACCCGGAACTCGCCCTGCTTCAGGCGCTCGACGTGCTCGGTGCTCTGTTTCTCGTTGACCGGACGGTAGGCCTTGTCCTGGTAGCGGGTTACCTCGAAGCGGACCGGGGCGGCCTGTTGCTTGAGGTCCGCATGGAGCTGCCAGTATTCCTCCGGCACGAAGCGGCGAATTTCCTTCTCCCGCTCAACGATCAGACGGACCGCCACCGATTGCACACGGCCGGCGGAGAGCCCCCGGGCGATCTTGGACCACAGTAGCGGCGACACCATATAGCCGACGACCCGGTCCAGGAAGCGACGGGCCTGCTGGGCGTTGACCCGATTGGTATCCACGCTGCCCGGGTCTTCGAAGGCGGCCTGTATGGCCCGTTTGGTGATCTCGTTGAACACCACGCGGCGATACTTGTCGGGCTCGCCGCCAATGGTTTCCCGCAGGTGCCAGGCAATGGCCTCCCCTTCCCGGTCCAGATCCGTCGCGAGATAGACATGGTCGGCGGACTTGGCCAGGCGCTTGAGTTCACTGACCACCTTTTCCTTGCCGGGCAGGATCTCATAGCGGGCCTGCCAGTCCTGGTCCGGATCCACGCCCATGCGGGCAATCAGCTGATCCCGGGCCTTGCGCTTCTTGTAGGCGGCCTTCTCCTCCGGATTCATCTTCCGGGTCTGGGCGGCCTGCCGGGCGCGTTCCTTGGGGTCGGAGGTAGAACCACTGCCACTGACGGGAAGATCGCGAATATGACCAACACTGGATTTTACGATGTAGTCGTTGCCCAGATACTTGTTGATGGTCTTCGCTTTGGCTGGCGACTCGACGATAACGAGACTTTTACCCATATCAGAGACATTACCCCTGGAAACAGTTCAATAAAGAGCCTTCCCCAAACCGCAAGAAAAATCAGCCAACTGGAACAGGTACGGGGGCAGGCCGGATCGCATAGGTGCACTGTTTTACAGTGTCAGCTATTTCAAGACAACCCATTCTTTGATTTTTGGTATAGCTATAGCACAACCGTCAACAGGGCGAGGACGTCTTTTTATTCCCCATCCGGATTCATCGTTCGTGATTTCCCGTGACGGCAATGAAAAGGCCCGGCACAAGGCCGGGCCTGATCATCTGAACTCCCCGGCGGACGGAAGCATCCGCCCGCCATCAGGGCATTGGTCCGTCAGGTGGGTATCAGACCCGCTCCCAGACCGTTGCAATGCCCTGGCCAAGCCCGATACACATGGTGGACACACCCAGGTCGCCACCACGGGCCTGCATGATGTTCAGCAGGGTGGTGGAAATCCGGGCGCCGGAGCAGCCCAGGGGGTGCCCCAGGGCAATGGCGCCACCATTGAGGTTGACCTTCTTGTCCATCACATCCAGCAGCTTCAGGTCCTTCAATACCGGCAGGGACTGCCCGGCGAAGGCTTCGTTCAGCTCCCAGAAGTCGATGTCATCGATGGTCAGACCGGCACGCTTGAGGGCTTTCTTGGTCGCCGGCACCGGGCCATAGCCCATGATGGCGGGATCCACACCGGCAACCGCCATTCCGCGGATCTTCGCGATCGGCGTCAGGCCCAGTTCCTCGGCTTTTTCAGCGGACATCATCAGCATGGCGGAAGCGCCATCGGTCAACTGAGAGGACGTACCTGCGGTCACGGTACCCTGCTTCGGGTCAAAGGCCGGCTTGAGCTGGCCCAGGGACTCGACGGTGGTCTCGGGACGGATGGTCTCGTCTTCCTCGATCAGCTTCACGAAGCCGTTCTCGTCATGGCCTTCGATGGGCACGATTTCATTCTTGAAACGGCCTTCCAGGGTCGCCTCGTGGGCCAGGCGGTGGGACCGGGCCCCGAACTCGTCCTGCTGCTCACGGCTGATACCGTGCATCTTGGCCAGCATTTCCGCGGTCAGGCCCATCATGTTGGAGGCCTTGGCGGAATACTTGGATGATGCCGGGTTGTGGTCGAAGCCCTCGGTCATGGGTACGTGGCCCATATGCTCGACACCACCGATCACAAACACATCGCCGTTGCCGGTCTGGATGGCCTGGGCGGCGGTATGGATGGCGGTCATGGAGGAACCACACAGGCGGTTCACGGTCTGGGCGCCCGCTTCATGGGGTACCCGTGTCAGCAGGGAAATGTGGCGTGCCACGTTGAAACCCTGCTCCTTGGTCTGATTCACCGCGCCCCAGATGACGTCTTCCACGTCTTTCGGGTTCAGCTTGGGGTTGCGGTCCATCAGGGCATCGATCAGCGCGGCGGACAGGTTCTCTGCGCGAACGTTGCGGAAGCAGCCGTTCTTGGCGCGACCCATCGGAGTCCGCACGCAATCCACTACGACAACGTCTCTCGGATTAAGGCTCATAGATCTTTCTCCGTTCGGAAATCTCGTTCAGGGTTCAACCGAAGAACTTTTCGCCGTTCTTGGCCATTTCGCGCAGCTTCTCGGTCGGGTGGTAAAGCGGACCCAGGTCTGCGTACTTGTCTGCCAGCTCGACGAACGTGTCGACGCCCATGTCATCGATGTAGCGCAGCGCGCCACCCCGGAACGGAGGGAAACCGATGCCGTAGATCAGGCCCATATCGGCGTCCGCCGGCTCCTCGACGATGCCGTCTTCCAGGCAGCGAACGGTTTCCATGCACAGGGGGATCATCATGCGGGCGATGATGTCCTCGTCGGTCAGCTCTTTCTGCTCCTTGACGATCGGCTCAAGCAGCTTGTAGGTCTCTTCATCGACCACTTTCTTCTGCTTGCCCCGCTTGTCTTCCTCGTAGGCGTAGAAGCCCTTGCCGTTCTTCTGGCCGTAGCGATTGTTCTCGTACATCACGTCAATGCCGGACTTCCAGTCGGTCTTCATGCGATCCGGGAAGCCATCCGCCATCACTTCGTTGGCGTGCTTGCCGGTGTCCATGCCGACCACGTCCAGCAGGTAGGCCGGGCCCATGGGCCAGCCGAAGTTTTCCATGACCTTGTCCACCCGCTGGAAATCGGCACCGTCGCGCACCAGGCCGGCAAAACCGCCGAAGTACGGGAACAGTACGCGGTTCACCAGGAAGCCGGGACAGTTGTTGACCACAATAGGGGTCTTGCCCATGGCCTTGGCGTAGGCCACGGTGGTGGCAATGGCGCGATCGCTGGTCTTCTCGCCACGGATCACCTCAACCAGTGGCATCATCGGCACCGGGTTGAAGAAGTGCATGCCGCAGAAATTCTCGGGGCGTTTGAGGTTGGTGGCCAGGGTATCGATGGAAATCGTGGAGGTGTTGGAGGTGACGATGGTGTCCTCGGAGACCTGATCCTCCACTTCCCGCAGCACGGAGTCCTTGACCTTCACGTTCTCCACAACCGCCTCAACAACAATGTCCACGTTGCCGAAATCACCATAGCTCAGGGTCGGACGGATATTGTTGAGGGCATCGGCCATCTGCTCGGGCTTCATCTTGCCCTTGGCAACCCGCTTGCTCAGCAGCTTCTTGGCCTCTTTCAGACCCAGGGCGATGCCGTCCTCGTTGATGTCTTTCATCAGGATCGGGGTGCCCTTGTAGGCGGACTGGTAGGCGATACCGCCGCCCATGATGCCCGCACCGAGAACCGCGGCCTGTTTGACGTCAGCGGCTTCCTTCTCCCACTGCTTGGCCTTGGCCTTCAGCGTCTGGTCGTTCAGGAACAGCCCTACCAGGCAGGCGGCGACGTTGGTCTTGGCCATCTTGGCGAAGCCCTTGGCTTCCACTTCGATCGCCTTGTCGCGGGTCAGGCTGGCGTGCTTCTGCATGACCTTGATGGCTTCCACCGGTGCCGGGTAGTTCTTGCCCGCCTGGCCAGCGACGAACCCCTTGGAGGTTTCGAAGGCCATCATGCTTTCCATGTTATTGAGCTGGATCTTCCCCTTCTTCTCTTCACGACGGGCCTGGTAGTCCAGCTTGCCGTCGTTGCACTGCTCAATGATCGCAAGGGCGGCATCCATCAGCCTGTCGGCTTCCACCACGCTATCCACGGCGCCGGTTTTAAGGGCGACATCGGCACGGTTTTCAGAGCCCATGCAGATCCATTCGATGGCGTAATCAACACCGATCAGGCGTGACAGGCGAACCGTACCGCCAAAGCCTGGGAAGATACCCAGTTTGACTTCCGGCAGACCGACTTTCGCCTTGCTGTCCATCACCCGGTAATCGGTGGCCAGGCCCATTTCAAAGCCGCCGCCCAGCGCCATGCCGTTAATGCAGGTCACGGTGGGGAAAGGCAGGTCTTCGATATCGTTGAATACGGCGTTGGCAGTGAGGTTGTTGTTGATCAGGTCTTCCTCGGGCCCGGCAAACAGGTCGGTAAACTCGGTGATGTCCGCGCCGACAATAAAGCTGTCCTTGCCGCTGGTTACCACCAGACCCTTGAGGTTGGTCTGTGCCTTCAATTTATCGGTGGCGGCCCGCAGTTCCTCAATGGTGAGGCGATTGAACTTGTTCACCGACTCGCCCTGCAAGTCAAAGTTCAACTGGGCAATTCCGCCTTCGATCTCTTTTACCGTGATGGCTTTACCTTCGTAAATCATCAACTGATCTCCAGTCTGTGTTGATTGCTGCGCCCTGCTCCGACGACGCCGGGGCCGGCATGACAGCGGATTCTCGGTCACTGCCTCAAGCGCACCGTCTGGCTCGCTCGCTGACCGACTGCGTGACGATGCCCTTGCGCTTGGATCAAAATTCATACGGTCGTTTGAATCCAGAGGGGCACACCTTGTGAAAAAACGTCGATCTTGTCAACGAATTTGTGACATCAGGTTAATAACGACTGCAAACTGCACGTTAAAATGGCCGCCTAAGCTCACGGCAGAACTGCAAAATCAGGTAAAATCTCGGAACCGGGTCGCAATCTGTGACAAAGCGCTTGATTGGCTGTAGCGCTTAATTTAGCTTTGTGAACCGAGTCCCGTCCATTCGAATAAGAAAGCGCATCGCTTATGGAGTATCGCCCCAATGAATGACTCTCGCCTCCGAATCCATACTGTACTGGCAGCGATGGTTCTGTTGCTGGTCAGCTCTCTCTCGGCCCGGGCCGATGAAGGGGCTGCATTCCTGCGTGAACTTCATGAGTTCCGCCTCAACAACTTCATGGCACTCTCCACCTATTATCGATACAGCGCCACCAGCGACACCTCTGCTGAGGGCAGTATCAAGGAGTTGATGGGCGAAGCCACCCGTAACCTGCAGGCGGTTTCCGAGAGCGGCGCCAACGTTCTTACCAGTGACCAGCTTGCCTCCCTGCGCACCGAGTTCAGCACCTTCAGCCAACTGATGGCCCAGAACGTCAGTGACGTTACCGAAATCGGCTATCCGGACCTGCGACTGGTGGGCGAAATGGCCAACCAGGCGGTCAAGCTCAGCAACGTGGCCCAGGAACTCTACACACAGGCTCGGGAAAGCTCCCAGACCGCCATCAAGCCGCAAGTGGAAACCGCTCGCTCCGCCTCGGTGCTGATGGCCCAGATGCTGTCCCGCTATGCCGCCCGTTCCTACAGCCCGGTTACCCAGACCTTCCAGGGTGCCTCAGGCCTGGCGCCGCTGGATGAGCAGGCCAGGGAGCTGGATGCCCTGATCACCGAATTCGTCACCACCGCCGGCGACGGCTCGCTGCAGGATACCGCGGTTGAAATCCAGACCAAGTGGGGCTTCATCCGGGACTCTTACATCAACTATAACAAGCAGAACGTGGTCTTTGTGATCGAGCGCTACTCCCGCGCTATCCTCGAGGAGCTGAACCTGGCGGTCGATTCTCTCCAGAACGCCTGATTGTCCGACACCTGACCTCTTAGGGGCCACCTTCTGGTGGCCCTTTTCCGTTTATTTGACCACCGTCAGTTTACAGCACTGCGAATTGACCTAAAGTAAGGGTTAAGGAGCTTCTGAATAACTCCTTGATGCCCTGTCCCACTTTGGAAAGGAGTGGCGTATCCATGTCTGTCTATAACAAGATTCTGGTGGCTATCGATCTTACGGAAGAAGCCCCACAAGTCCTCAAGAAAGCGATCGATATTGGTCGTCAACACAATGCCCGGGTACTACTGGCCCATGTGGTGGAGCCCGTGGGGTACGCCTACGGCGGTGACATTCCCATGGACCTGAGCGAACTCCAGGACCAGCTGGACAAGGCCGCCCGGGAACAGTTGGCCGCCTACGGCAAGGAATACGATATTCCGGAGGAAGACCAGGTCGTGACGGTGGGCCGGCCGGAATCGGAAATCCATCACCTCTGCGAAGACAAGGGCGTTGACCTGGTGGTGGTCGGCAGCCATGGCCGTAGCGGTATCCAGCTCCTGCTGGGCTCCACCGCCAACGGCGTACTTCATGGCTCCAAATGTGACGTATTGGCGGTAAGGATCAACTGATAACACAGCAGGGCCGGGGCCGGTCTCAGACCTGTCCCCCGGCCTGATCCTCCAGCTCCAGCCACCGGGCCATGGCGGACTCCAGGTGACCTTCGGTTTCCGCCAGTTCCTGCAGGACATGGTTAACCGTCTCCGTATCCTGCTGGTAGAAATCCGGTGCCGACACCTGTTCGTTCAATGCTGTCACCTTTGCCTCAAGCTCCTCGATCTGCCCGGGAAGCTGTTCCAGTTCCCGCTTCAGCTTGTAGCTCAGTTTGACCGGACGGTCCTGGGCCGCCTTGTCAGGCTTTGCCCCGTTATCAGCCGGACCGGGCCTGGCAACGTCCGCTGCCTGCTTCCTGTTGCCTCCCCGTGGGCGTTCCGCATTCCGTTCCGAGGGGAACCGGCCGCCCTGGCGACGCCAGTCGGAATAGCCACCCACGGTCTGCCTGACCTCACCGGAACCGTCCAGAAACAGGGTATCCGTTGCGATGTTGTCCAGGAACTCCCGGTCGTGACTGATCACGATCACGGTACCGGCGAACTCCACCAGCCGGGCCTCCAGCAGCTCCAGGGTTTCCACATCCAGGTCGTTGGTGGGCTCGTCCAGCACCAGGATATTCGCGGGTTTGCTGAACAGCTTGGCCAGCAACAGCCGCGCCCGCTCACCGCCGGAGAACACCCGCACCGGAGACCGGGCCCGCTCCGGGGAGAACAGGAATTCCTGCAGGTAACCCAGGACATGCTTCTGCTGACCATTGATCTCGATGAACTCCCGGCCTTCGGACAGGTTGTCCAGGGCGTTCCGCTCCAGGTCCAGTTCGCCCCTGAGCTGGTCGAAATAGGCCACCTGCCGGTTGGTGCCCAGGCGGATGCGGCCACCGGAGGGCTCCAGGTCTCCCAGCAGCAGGCGCACCAGGGTGGTCTTGCCGGTGCCATTCTCCCCCACCAGGCCAATCTTGTCGCCGCGAAGGACGGTCATCGTGAGATCGCGGATCACCTCCCGGCCGTCGGGGTAGTGGAAACCGGCGTCCAGGGCATCCACCACCAGCTTGCCGGATCGTGACGCATCCTCCACCGAGAAACTGACGGTGCCGACCCGCTCCCGCCGCTGCCGGTGCTCTTCCCGCATGGCCTTGAGCGCCCGGACCCGGCCCATGTTACGGGTTCGTCGGGCCTTGATTCCCTGGCGTATCCAGGCCTCTTCCTGCTTCAGTTTCTTGTCGAACAGGGCATTCTGGCGTTCTTCCTCTTCCAGGGCCTTTTCCTTGAGGTCCAGGTAGCGGTCGTAGCTGGCGGCGAAGCTCACCAGGTGCCCCCGATCCAGCTCCACCACCCGGGTGGCCATCCGGCGGATGAAGGCCCGGTCGTGGGAGACGAAGATGATGGCGCCACGGAACTGCGACAGGGCGTCCTCCAGCCAGGCAATGGCCGGTACATCCAGGTGGTTGGTGGGCTCGTCCAGCAGCAGGATATCCGGGTCCGCCACCAGTGCCTTGGCCAGCAACACCCGGCGCTGCCAGCCACCGGAGAGCGTGTTGAGTGTCTGATCGGGGTCAATCCGGTACTGCTCGAGGATGGCATTCACCCGTTGATCCAGCCGCCAGCCGTCCAGGGCCTCCAGCCGCTCCTGGACCTTCATCATGCGATCCAGGCTGGCTTCGTCGGCCTGATGGGACAGGTGGTGGAACTCCGCCAGCAGTTGCCCCGTTTCCGGGAACGCGCCGGACACCACCTCATAGGCGGTACGGGTATCATCGGAGGGAAGCATCTGTGGCAGCACGGCCAGTTTGGCCCCGGAATCCAGCCGGACGATGCCGCCGTCGGGAACCACTTCCCCCGCAATGATCTTCAGCAAGGTCGACTTGCCCTCGCCGTTGCGTCCCAGCAGGCACACCCTTTCACCCGGTTCCACCACAAGGGAGGCATGATCCAGCAAGGGCTGCATCCCATAGGCCAGGGAGATTTCTTCCAGGGTCAGCAATGGCATGTAGGAAACGACTCCTTTGTTTTCTGAACAGTTACCGAATCCCCGACGCGCAGGGTTCCGGTCTCAAGATGTACGCCGTTGGCGCCAAAGATCACGCCCTTGTCAGTGCGGCGGAAAGTGGCCAGGGTTTTCAGCGGATTGCCGTCCGGCGAGCGCTCACCAGTGTCCGGATCCACGGTCGTCATGATGCAACGGCTGCAGGGCTTGACCAGCTGTACCGGCACATCGCCAAGTGAGACCTGTTCCCACAGGTCTTCCTCCCAGGGCTTCGCCGCCCCCTCCACCACCACATTGGGGCGGAATCGCCGCATTTCGGCTTCCCACGGCATCCGTCGATTCAGGTCGTCCAGGGAGGTCTGGCTGGTCACCAGAAACGGGAAACCGTCGGCAAAACTGACCGGATGAACCGACGACAGATTCTCGTGACGTGCCGGGCGGGTGACCGACTCCGGCATGTAGACCAGGGAAACCGGTTTTCCGAGGAACCCGGACAGGGCCTCTGAGGCCTCCGGGGCGGCGTTGAGGACACCCTCGACCTCGTCCTTCCAGACGGTGACCCGCCTCGACTGATCGCTGACATCCACCTGAATCCGGCCCTGGCCGGGAATGTCCAGGAACAGCCGGTCCTCGACCAGGTGTGGATGGATCCTGGCCAATGTCGGATGTTTCCGCTGGGTGACGAACCGGCCATCCTCATCCACCAGCATCCACCGACGGTCTCCCGCGGGGCCGAAGCGGTCCAGACGCAGTTCATCCAGGGCGACACCGGCCAGGGATTTGACCGGATAGTAGTAGAGCGATTTTATCTTCATGGCACATCCCGGGCCTCTGCATGGGAACCGCGCCAGTATACTGAAGTTGAACGGTCCTGAGGCCCCGGAGACGAAAAAAACCAGCCCTCGGGCTGGTTTGGCTGCCCCGCCGGGGGCGTGACTGTCTACCGCCCGGCTCAGGTTTCCATGGACGCCTGGTACTCTCCCTGCATGGCCAGGCAGTTGAGCCTCGCCCGCTCCAGGAACGCGCCCTGGGCCGCCGGCACGTTGGCCGGATCACCACGCCAGGCGGACATGGCGGGCTCCTGCAGCGCACGGGCGAAGGAGAACCCCAGTTGCCAGGGCGTCTTGTCGTGGAACTGGTTGAGGGCATTAAGGTTGGCGGTGGCCTCGTCGGGGCTCTGCCCCCCGGACAGGAAATTGATCCCGGGAACCGCGGCGGGGACCGTCCGTCGAAGGGTCTGCAGGGTCAGTTCCGCCACCTGCGCCGGTGTCGCCCTGGCGGCGGACTTGCCCGGGGTTACCATACTCGGCTTGAGGATCATGTATTCCAGCAGGACGCCATGCTGATGGAGCGCATGGAACACCGAGTGCCAGACCTGTTCGTTCACCGTGGCGCTGCGCGCCATGCTGTGGTCGCCATCAATCAGCACCTCCGGCTCGACGATGGGCACCACCCCCACGGACTGGCACACTGCCGCGTATCGGGCCAGCATCTCGGCATTGGCCTCCAGGCCGAGCCGGGTCGGGTTGTGGTCGGTGATCGGATAGACTTCCCGCCACTTGGTGAAGCGGGCGCCCTGCGCCTTGTAGGTTTCCAGCCTTTCGGCCAGCCCATCCAGTCCGTAGGTGATCATATCGCCGGGTGCACCCGGTAAAGGGCCCTTCCCCTTGTCCACCTTGATGCCGGGTATAATGCCCCGGGCTGCGGCCAGTTCCGGCAGCGGGGTGCCGTCATCCGCCGCCTGGCCGAGGGTTTCCTCATAGAGGATGACCCCGGCAATGGCATCGCCGGCGCCTTCCGCCGACAGCAGCAGCGTCCGGTAGGCCCGGCGATTCTCCTCCGTTGAATCGATGCCGACGTCGGCAAACCGCTTGGCGATCGTACCCGTGCTCTCATCGGCCGCCAGGATGCCACGTCGGTAATCGATGAGTTGATCAATGGTATCTTGCATCTCTGTGATAACAGACATTGTCTCGTCCTCCTGAGCTTCCCTGACCCCGTGACCTTAGCATTTACCGGTAGCCCTGCAACATGCCCCCAAAGATCGCTGAAACAGGTCAGTATAGTGTCCCTCGGTCCCGGGGGATCAGAGAGCTGCCCTCCCCGGAATAATAGGACATCGCCCGGGATCATGCCGGACAAGGGAGAACAGACGGGAACACGGAGCGGGTAAAGATGAGGGTGGCTAAGACCAGGGAACGAAAACGAAAAAACCCGGCCTTTCGGGCCGGGTTTTCTGAAATCTGGAGCGGGAAACGAGATTCGAACTCGCGACCCCAACCTTGGCAAGGTTGTGCTC